>JAZFQE010000041.1:0-2576 GCA_036444955.1 Gemmatimonadales bacterium | reverse complement strand
GAGCCAAACCGGCCAGCACCCCGACGCTACGGGAACACCCCACAACGAGCCACAAATATCAATCAGGCACATCGGCGTTCGGTTACGCGGTTACAACCGGCTTGGGTATGGCCGAGGGCGGGTCGGCGCGTTCCGAGGGCTCAGGTACCGCTGACGTCACCGCGAGCACAGGCCGCGTACAGGCCGCGAGAGGCCGCAAAATGGTGCGAAACAACGAGTAGCGTTGAGTACCGAAAACCCATACACGGACTGGGCTTTCAGGCGTTTCCCCTGGTCAGCGAAGTGCGGCGAAGCGGACTGTTAATCCGCGTGTCGTGGGTTCGAGTCCCACCCCCGGAGCCATAGCCGAATCCCCTGTGGGGGTAGGGGGATCCGGCCGATATCGATCGGTACTCAGGGAGGCGATTTCGGGCCGCGGGGCGCGATATTTCTCGCAGAGGGTGCGATATTTCTCGCAGAGGGCGCGGTCGGTTCCAAGTTCTCGGCTACCGCACGACTGATGCAGACGCGCTCAACTACCGAGCGTGGCGTATCGAAGTGCCCGGGATTGCCGGTTCTGGGCGGCTGGGTTCGTCTCGGCTGTGATGTTTGGACCTTCGGGCCTGCAGCTGCGAGAGTGCTTCGTCTCTCTTGTAAGCGAAAGGACTGTGTTCATGTCTTCAGACTCCACTCGTAAGGAGAATTCATCTCCGGAGGCGATTCAGAAGGCTCTCTCTGCCGGGGTCCCGTTAGGGCGTTGGAAGGAAGGGTTGTTGTTCGATGGCATCAATCCGACGCCTGGTTTGAAGAGTGCCTCTAACTGGTTCCCAAGAACTGAGGCTTTGGAACCTGAGGAGATTCGGATCATCTTCATGGGTACGTCGCCGACGATTCGGCCTGGTCAGATGAACACTTCGGTTCTAGTCCAGTTGGGAAATGGCGACAACTTCGTGTTCGACCTGGGAGAGGGTGCGATTGCCAACTACGTGGCGGCGGGGATGTCCCTCAATGAGTTGGATAAGGTTTTCATCACTCATCTCCACGTCGACCATTTCGGTTCGCTGCCCTACCTGTACATGTTCGGAGGGTGGGCCGGGCGATGGCATAAGCCACTTCGGGTGTTCGGACCTTCGGGGCGGGAGCCTGAGTATGGGACCGAGGCCATGATCGATGGGATGAAAAAGATGGTCGGATGGCACAAGGACGCCTTCAGCATCTTCCCAGTCGGCAAAGCATGGGACATCGAAGTCAACGAGTTCGACTTCCGTGACAACGGAGGTGTGATCTACGACGAGGATGGCGTCCAGGTGATTCACTGGCAGCGGTCTCACGCTAAGGACGGAGCATCCGGCTACCGGCTCAACTGGAAAGGCATGTCTGTTGTGTGGACCGGCGACGGACGACCGAACGACCTTGATGAGAAGTACGCAGGGGGAGCTGACGTTTACATCACTGAAGCTCAGCCCGAGGTGATCGCTATCAGCTCGGGTGTGCAGGGTGTCCCACCATTCGTAGGTCGCTTCACGGTGGACATGCACCACACGCCCGCCTATGCAGCCGGATACATGGCTAACCAGATTCAGCCGAGGTTGTTGATGACGACCCACATGCCCTTCGACGCCTATCTGAACGAGGAGACGGTGGCAGAGATTCGTCACCATTGGAAGGGCCCCTTCCATTTTGGAGCCCCTGACGGCATCGTGGTCAACGTCACCAAGGACGACATCTGGGTACGAGAGGGAATCCTCCCCGACTACCCCAACAACAGGGCACCCCAATTCGACTTCGATGACCAACAACTGGTTGTCCCATCGCCTCTTCACGCCAGGGAGGACATCCAGGAACCGTTTGTTCGAGACCACGAGATCCCCCCGGAGAAGTACTACCCAGAGGGCTACCACCCAGGCGTTCTTGAAGAATGGCCAGTCGATGGCGAACTAGTCGCTCCTGTCGAGGTGCTACCTGAGAAGATGTACCAAAGCATGAGCGAAAACTGGCGAAATCGCAAGGCGTACGAAAAGCACATCAGCGAACTCACAGCAGAGAACGATTAGCCCCCACAAACCGCACATAACGGCACGAATGTGCGCCGTGCGACACAACGGACCTGCACATACCGTGGTCGCATTTCAGATGAGTCGCCCGGCCGAGTGCTGCCGTTCGAGACGTTCGGCGATCTCGTCTCGCGCGTCTTCGTACAGGTGGCCGTACACATCCATCGTGACTCGGATGCTGGAGTGCCCGAGGTGCTCCTTGACGTGGCGAGGATGCGCGTCGGCTGCGATGAGCAAGGATGCGCAGGTGTGGCGCAGATCGTGCGGTCTCAGTCCCTCCTCGTCGATCTGGGCGACGGCCGGTAGCCACACGCTCTGCCTGAAGTTTGCCGACCGAGGCGGTGTACCAGCATCCGTTGTGAATGCAAAGCCATCCGGGTCGCCATCAACGCTATGGGGAACAACCACCTGGAGAGTCGAGCTGGACGCCTTCGTTTGTTGTTGGTCTCGGCGTTGACCGTGGAGGTCAGGCGCCCGTCGACCTCCATGCGTCGCGCAGCTTGACCGTCCCGCCGGTGCGCAGCAAAGCCCCTGTGTAGACAC
>JAZFQE010000040.1:0-3311 GCA_036444955.1 Gemmatimonadales bacterium | reverse complement strand
TATCCGCCAACCCGCCGCCGTTCTGGATGACGTTCGAGATCGACACCACCGTCCTGCTGTTTGTGCTTGCCGTTACCCTGCTCGCGAGCCTGTTCGCCGGTATCGCACCTGCGCTCCAGGCGACGGGTGCCGACGTCAATGAAGTTCTCAAAGACGAGGGCCGCGGCAGCTCGAGCTTCCGCATGGGCAAGTTCAGCAGCGGATTGGTCGTTACCGAAATAACTGTGTCGTGCCTACTGCTCATAGCTGCCGGACTCATGGTCAAGAGCATCGTTGGGCTCAGGACGTTGGATCTGCCGTTTGCCGTAGAAAGCATCTTCACAGCCCGGCTCAGCCTGCCTGAAATCGAATACCCTGATTCAGCGTCCCGCGTCGCTTTCTACGACCAGCTGCTACCGGGACTGCAGTCTGTCCCCGGGGTATTAGCGGCGACTCTGTCCGACGGGCTGCCCGCTTCGGGCAACGGGTTCCGTGACTTCGAGGTGGATGGCGAAACGTACGAGGATGATGATTTCCCGAGAGCGCGCGAGGGAATCGTAACGCCCGGTTACTTCGATACGTTTGAGACGCCGGTCCTTCAGGGTCGCGCCTTCACGATGCAGGATAGGCTCGAGACTCTTCCGGTCGCGGTCCTGAACGCAACGTTCGCGAGCAATTTCTTCCCTGACGGCGACGCAATTGGAAGCCGCATCAGGATGATCAGGGGGGGGCACCGGGATTCTACCGCCAAGTGGTTAACCGTGATCGGGATTGTGCCGGATCTCATGATGCAGGGGATCGGAAACGACGATGGCAGTCCCGCCGGCTTTTACATACCGATCGCGCAGAGCGGCGTAGGCAGATTCGTAAGCATAGCAGTGCGCGCCCAGGGCGATCCTATGTCCATGACTTCCCGGGTGCAGGAAACGGTGGCGTCGCTCGACCCCAGCCTTCCTCTCTTTCGCGTACTGTCGATGTCAGATGAGATCGAGCGGCAGACCCGGTTCTACAGCTTGTTCGGAACGCTGTTCATGCTGTTCGGCTTCGTCGCCATGTTCCTCGGCGCGGTGGGTCTCTACGGCGTTATGTCGTTCGCGGTCACCCGAAGAACTCAGGAAATGGGTGTCCGCATGGCATTGGGGGCTCAGAACAGTAGCATCATCCGGCTCGTGATGAGAAAGGGACTCATGCAATTGGGGATCGGTCTGACGTTGGGCGTAGGGTTGGCCGTGTTGCTGACCAGATTTTTGGACATCGTTCTCTACGACGTGAACCCACGCGACCCCGTAATATTCATCACTGTTATAGTCACGCTCGCGCTGACTGGCCTGCTGGCGAGCTTCATACCGGCCAAGAGGGCAACGCGGGTCGATCCGGTCGTGGCGCTGCGGCCGGCTGCGTAGCGTCAGTACGATCCCGTTGTAGTGATGCGTTAGAGCCCCGCGGGTCATCTCACCGCGGGGCTCTTCACCTACTTGGAGCGCCGCTGTTCCTCTTCGATCACGTCTCTCCGAGCAAGCCACTCCCCGGTTGTCTCGCCGGGCTCTCGCTCAGGCTCGTGCTTGTCTTTTTTGGCCTTAGCCGCCTGCTTCTCTTCCCACTCGAGCATCTCCTGCTCCGCGGCAAAGAACTCCTCTGCCCGCTTGGCCCGTTCGGACTGCTTATCGTCAGGATCGGTCATCGCTCTGCTCCTATGAGTCCATTTACTAACTACATTACGTGACTAGATTTTGGCCGGTTTCCAGCCCCAGGGATGCGGTCTCTGTGAATATGGCGAATTAACGTCGCAGCCGCATTCTGTGAAGTTCATGCCGGGCCTACAGGCCAATTACCAGCTCAGCTCGCGCCAATAGGTCGGACTGTGATTCAGCGCGCTTCACTCATTCAGAGAACGGAGAAGCCAGCGGTTCGTTGGTGGCGAGGTCCACCAGCGCCTCGATGAGCACATGAGTACCGCTATGCAGGTCGGTGATCGAGGCGTGCTCATCAACGTCATGACCTGTGTACGGTGCGTTGGGAAACCACATGCCAAACGCAATCGCGCGGGGCAGCCGCTTCGCGTAGGTTCCACCACCCGAGATAGCAGGGCCGAGCCTTTCTCCCATAGTTCTTTCGTAGATCGCGAGCAAGCGTCGGACTAGCTGAGAGTTCGGATCAAACGCCAAGGGCTCGTCTTCGAAGTATCCCGCAATGACGAGTTCCGACCCATGCGCAGCGTTGAATTCTTCAACAACTCCCTCTAGGTACTCACGCAGTTGCGCTCCGGTACGAGGAGGTATCCGGCGAACGTTGATAGTCAGGACCAGATCGCCGCTCTCCGCCTCCTTGATCGTCGCAACATTCACAGCGTAGCGTCCCCACAACGGATCCCGATCCGTGATGCCCAGACCGCTGCCATAAAGATCTCTTCCAGCCATCGCCGCAAAGGCGAGCAGATCGGAGGCGCCGCCAGCTGGGAGCAGACCATCGGTCAATCTCGCCAGACCGATCAACGCGTTGCGACCCCCTTCGAGGTTGACTCCGGCGTGGGCCGACTTACCAGACACTACGAGCTGGAGTGCTCCGCCGCTTTCATCGACGGATAACTCCAGACCGTCGGGAACTTCCCGACTCCGGACCTCCTCGAGGAACGAAGTCCACTCCGCCTCGCCTTGTCGCCAGTGCAGAGTTAATTCCGCGCGATCAGGAACGATGCTGGTGGCGATCCCTGCGTCCAGCGAGGAAACGGAGTACGGCTTGCGACTGGGTTCGGGACGCTCAACGTCGTGAGCGGTGAACGTGGGGGCGTTCCAACCTTTTTCTCCAACCACAACCGGAAATTCAGAATCCAATACCAGGCTGTAGGCGGGTGGCTCGTACGATCCCAAGTATTCTTGCATGTCCGTTGCCCCCGCCGACTCTTCATCCGTTCCGACAAGAAGTCGAATCGTGTGGGTTCTATTAAGACCGCTCTCCGCTAGCGACTTCATTGCCAAGAGCGCCTGCACCAGTGGTCCCTTGTCGTCGGCCACTCCGCGCCCCAGAATGGTGTCCCCCCTTACCTCAGCTTCAAACGGCGAAAAGCTCCAGGCATCCGGCTCCACCGGAACGACGTCGCCATGAACCACAAGCCCCAGAACCGGCGCTCCTTCCGGTCCGGGGAGTTCTATCTCAAACACCGTGCCTGCATCTCTCGTCTCAAACCCAAGGGTTGCTGCAATGTCGATCAACCAGCTCTTCTGGTCCTCGATGGCTTGCGCATTGCCCGCGAACGTAGGGAAACGGACGACCTGTTGCAGTAACGGCACGAGTTGGTCCGACTCCACGCTATCGTATCGCTCATGCACAGCAGC
>JAZFQE010000039.1:0-3875 GCA_036444955.1 Gemmatimonadales bacterium | reverse complement strand
GGGCTGTCGCTGACGGGGCCGAGCGGTTCGTCATTGCTACCGCCGGGAACGCAGGAGTTGCCCTCAGCGCCTACGGGATGCGTGCGGGTGCTGCACCCAAGATTTTTGCTCCCAGTTCGACTCCCCGCACCATACTGCAACAGATCCGCGCTTTTGGCGGCCAGCTTGAAGTTCTCGATGGCCACATCGGACACTGCGGCGCCGCTGCTCGCCATTACGCCGCGGAGTACGGCGCTTTCGACATCTCGACGCTGAAGGAGCCATATCGCATCGAGGGCAAGAAGACAATGGGCCTGGAAATCGCGGAGCAACTCAATTGGGAGCTCCCGGACGTGATCATCTACCCCACGGGTGGAGGCACCGGCCTGATCGGTATGTGGAAATGTTTCAAGGAGTTACGCGACGCCGGCTGGATTGGAACCACACTCCCGCGCATGTACTGCGTGCAGTCTCAGGGTTGCCCCCCAGTTATCCAAGCCTTCGCTTCCGGAGCCAGCACTGTCGAGCCGTGGGACGATCCCCAAACGGTGGCCGTTGGACTCAACGTTCCCGCCCCGATTGGCGGTCGGCTTGCCCTACGTGCGCTTCGTGAAAGTCACGGGGGAGCGGTCGCGATCTCGGATGACGCGATTCTGGAAGAGCAGCGGCAGGCCGTCAATCACATGGCAATTGACTTCGGCCCCGAAGGCGCGGCAACTCTGATCGCGCTGCGAGAGTTCGTGACGTCCGGGGAGATTAGATCCGACGACAGCGTCGTTCTTTTCAACACCGGCTCTGGTTGGCTTTACCGCGACTAGCGGCCATACTAGCTAGCATGAAAGAGTTCGCGATCCTTGATCCAGCTGCTGGAATCAGCGGCGACATGCTGCTAGGCGCGCTGGTCGATGCGGGGGCCGACCCCAAGTGGCTCGAAGAGCTGCCAGCGCGGCTCGGCTGCGACGGGGTCGAGATCAATATCAGTCGTGTAACCAGATCCTCCCTCACCGCCACACGAGTCGAGGTGCGAGTTCCCGGGGCCGACGGTGACTACCACCATGGCTCCCATAAACACGGTCGACAGCTGAAAACGATACTGGACGAGATTCGTTCAAGTGCGGTGTCTGACTGGGTGCAAGAGCGTGCGTTACGGGCTTTCACACTCCTCGGAGAGGCCGAAGGAAAGGTGCATGGAGTCGACCCAACAGAAGTGCATCTGCATGAGGTGGGCGCAGTTGATGCCCTCATTGACATCGTTGGGACGGTAGAGGGTTTTGAGCACCTTGGTATCGACGAGATCTACAACCTCCCGGTTGCCTTAGGGTCGGGCTGGGTCGACGCCACCCATGGGAAACTGCCGGTGCCCGCTCCCGCCACCGTGGAGTTGTTGAAGGGTATTGAAGTTAGGACCAGTGATCACATCGAGGGCGAGGCAGCGACTCCGACGGGAGCTGCGCTACTAAGAGCATTATCATCCGGCCCCCCACCTGACAGTTGGCGGATCACGGCAACCGGGTGGGGAGCTGGCGCCAGGGACCCCGGCGGGTACCCCAATGCCCTACGGCTGTTGCTGGCAAGCAGAGCCGCGGAGGCTGGGAGCGTGGAGATGATCGTTACCGACGTGGATGACATGCAACCTGAATACATTACTCCTCTTAGGGAGGCGGTGCTCGAAGCCGGGGCGCTCGATTGTGTTGCCTGGACTACGTTGGGAAAGAAGGGCAGGGTGGGATACCGCATCGAGTCGATCGCTCCGGCGGCAAGCGCAGAAGCTGTAGTCTCAGCTATTTTCCGAAACAGTACCACGGCAGGGGTGCGGAGGTGGAGCACAACGCGGGCAACACTAGATCGGTCGCACGTAGTCGTCGAAGTAGCTCCCGGGATCGCGATCTCCGTCAAACAATTCTTAGGGCCCGATGGTCCCAGACTTAAGGCAGAATACAGCGACGTGGTGGCAGCTGCGGAGCAGCTCAAGATGGTCGCCCTCGACGTTGCTCGGCGGGCCGAGCGGCTCGCTGAAGACGCTCTGGAGCATCAAACGAGCTGAAACTCCCATTCATGGTTAAGAACTGAAAGATTTGAGGAGCTATAGATGAGGAAATTATTAGCGTCGATTTTTGCTCTGTCGACTCTCTCGTCAACGACAGTTCTGGCGCAAGACGTGTGGCAACCACCACAATGCCGACTCAACACACGCCATTTCCTGGTGAACAGCGCGGTGCTATACGTCAAAGGCGCCACTGAGAGCCGATTTGCGGACCGGCGGGAGGCTCAGTTGAGCGATGCGCAGCGAGTGCTGAACCAGGCTATCAACCGCGGCCAGTCGGAGAACCCAGCGGTGTGGTATTACTACGGCCGATACTACGAGATGAAGAACGACCCCGCCGGTGCTGACTCGGCCTACGGCCGCGCGGCGGAGCTGGAGCCCGAGTGCGCTGAGGATATCATGAGGCGCCGGCGTGCTATGTGGGTTCCGATCGTAAATCGTGCTATCGCGGCGTTCCAAGCGAACGAGGCTGACAGTGCTGCTGCTAACTTTCGCCTCGCCAACGCCATCTACGATCAGGAGCCTCAGGGTTTCTACTACTTAGCTGATTTGCTTGGCAGACACTTGAACCAACCGGATAGTGCCATCTACTACTTCAAGAAGGCGCTTACCCTTACAAACGAAACGGATCAGCACGAATCGATTCGAGCCAACAGCACGTATATGGTGGCACAGCTCTACCGGATTGAACAGGAGCTGGATTCGGCGGCGGTGTGGTACGAGAAGTACCGCGAGATCGAGCCAACAGACTCCGATGTTATAAGCGACCTCGCTGACGTCTACAACGCCCTCGGGAACGAGGAATCAGCACTGGCACTCTACGATTCGGTCGTAAGCAACGCCGAACAATTCGAGGCAACTGCCATTTTCAATGCTGGAGTGTCATTTTTTCTCGCGGAGCAGTTTGATCGCGCAGCCAGGGCGTTCGAGCAAGGTCTGGAAATGAACCCGTACCATCGCGATGGGCTCTTTAATCTGGCCAACACATACTTAGCTCTTGTTCAAGAAATCGACGAATCGGTTGGCGAGGAGGCAAAACGCCAACGGAGGGAAGAACTAGGCAATTTGATGTTGCCCATTACACTGCAGCTTAACACGATGGTCTGCAACAACCAGCAATCGATTCGTTTGCTGGCTCAGGCCTACCGGTTGGTCGAAGAGAGGGATTCGACCTTGGCGCATCTTGAGAGAGCGAATGCCGCGAATTTCGACATTGTGGTAGATCTATTTTATGAATCGGAAGGCGACACGCACACGCTTCAAGGAAGGATCATTAACTTGATGCCGGAATCGGTGTCAGTACCGGGAACTACGTTCGAATTTATCGATACCGAAGGGAACGTCGTCATCACGGAACGAATTGAGCCGGCCACATTAGAGGTTGATGGAACGTTGGATTTTCAGTTCAATCCGGCAGGCGAGGCAATTCAGGGGTGGCGGTACACCGTGGAAGCCAGCTGAGCTACTCCGGTCCGATCAACGGAGGATAAACCGAGCGGAAATAACTTCAAGCGAAGTATAGATGTATAGCGGGCGTAATTCAGGGGTAGAATGTCAGCTTCCCAAGCTGGACGTCGCCGGTTCGAATCCGGTCGCCCGCTCTCGTTGCATGCCCGCGTAAAGAGCACCCTGGCTTGTCGAGTTCACAGAGTGCCGCGCGCTCTCCCGGTACAACCCACACAGTAATTGCAATTACAGTCACGGGATACGCCGACGAACCGGCTAGAGCACAGGCATCCGTTCGCAAGTACGGTACGGCTGCGCGGGCACGGCGTTCAGCAACGGTACTACTGAAGTCGTTGTTAGTAGCGGCGGGTGGGCTGCTGATCCCGGTCGCACATTTTCTTCTCTT
>JAZFQE010000038.1:0-2442 GCA_036444955.1 Gemmatimonadales bacterium | reverse complement strand
CTTGGGGTGGGCGTATGCTCAATCCGGCAGACGCGACGAAGCTCTACAGATTCTCCACGAGCTAGAAGGAAGAGCGGCGGATAGTTACGTGCCGTCCGATTACTTCGGTGTTGTGTGTATGGGACTCGGGCAGGTCGACGAAGCTTTAGCATGGCTGGACAAAGCGTATGACGAACGCGCTCTCCACTTGGCGTTCCTTGCCGTCGATCCCTCGTTCGATAGCCTGCGCGGGGAACCGAGATTCAACGCGCTGCTTGGGAAGATAGGTCTCAAGCAAGCCTAATATGTCAATTCGCGCCGCGGTCATGACCGAGCCAAACGCTCCCATCGAGCTGTGGGATCTGGAGGATCCCGAACTCGACGACGGTGGACTGCTGTTGGAAACGGTGGCTAGCGAAGTATGCGGAACAGATGTGCATCTCTACAACGGTCGCCTGGCTGGTGTGCCGTATCCCATAGTGCCCGGTCACGTCAGCGTAGGACGCTTACTAGAGGCTAGGGGCGTAGAGAAAGATGCTCTGGGCGTCCCTCTGCGTCCCGGTGACCAGGTCACTTTCTATGATGTCAATGAGGTGTGCAACACATGTTATCACTGCACGGTGACGCAGCAACCCAATCGGTGTCCGAGTCGCCGTGTGTACGGTATCACATATTCGGCACACGAGGGTCCACTAGGAGGGTGGGCTGAGCGCATTTACCTCAAGCCCGGCGTTCGCGTGGTGAAGATTCCGGACGAAATTACCCCCGACGATGTAATCGGGGGCGGCTGTGGCTTGTTCACTGGTTTCGGTGCAGTTGAGAGAAGTGGACTTGCAATGGGGGACACGGTCGTGGTGCAGGGTTCAGGCCCGGTGGGAATTTCGGCGGCGGCTTTCGCCATGCTGCGCGGCGCGGGTAAAGTGTTGGTTATCGGTGCACCTCAATCGCGGCTTGATCTCGCTCGGCAGTTCGGCGCGGATGTCGTACTCTCTCTGGAAAATGAAACGAAGGGTTCACGCAAGGATGCGGTTTCCGACCTGACCAAGGGCAGGGGCGTGGACGTCGTGATTGAAGCCTGTGGCAATCCCGAAGCGATTCCCGAAGGATTCGATCTTCTCAGGGACGGTGGCACCTATGTCGTTGCCGGTCACTACACCGATGCGGGCCCGATCGCCATCAACCCGCATCTTCATCTCAATCGCAAACACGCCAACGTGCGGGGTCAATGGGGGACAGAGTTTCGGCACATCGTTCGCGCGTTGTCCATGCTCGCAAAGCATCATGAGCGGCTGCCCTTTCGACGCGTGATTGGAAAGCGCTATGGACTTGGCGGCGCGAATCAAGCGTTAGAAGACGTCGCTGCCCTCCGCGTCACAAAGGCCGTCATCGATCCCTCTCTCGACGGTTAGAACCGTCGTAGAGCACCGAGCCCCGCGCGACCATTACCCGCCGGGTTCATATTTAAAGGACAGACTTACCTTAGCTCGGTAAGCGACGACCTTTCCATTCTCGACCTTCATGTCCAGTTGGTTGACCTGGGCAACTCTCAAGTCTCTTAGGCTCTTGCCAGCCGCCTCAACCGCATTCTTGGCGGCTTCTTCCCAGGAACTGTCACTTGTTCCCACCAATTCAACGACCTTGTAGATACTGTCGGGCATCACTTTGCTCCTTGGTAGTGTTGTCTCTCGAGCATACCGCTACTCGTCACCCTCGCCGAGCGACCCGGTGAAGATGTAGTCGTTGGCTGACACAGCGAGGTGGCAGTTCTGGCATCCCATCAGCCGGCCTTCCATCGCCATCCCGTTCGGCATCCGGTCCAACTCGCCACTGGGAAGGTGCTTGGTGAAGAACCAATCGTTGTGTTCTGGATTGTATCCGGAACGCTTGTACATCACGGTTACCGCAGCTAGGGTGCTGTCCGGCATGTAGTTCTCCTTGACGACAATAGCCCCATCCGGCATGGATCCCGCCTGAGCGGTCAAAGCGCCCATCGCGACGTCGTTCACGTATGTCGTCAACAGCATCCCGTGCGGCTCCTGACCGGTGTACAGCTCACCCTTGTCGGGCCAGAGCTGCCAGTTGGACTGATAACCCACCTCTTGCAGGTGCGCCCACATAGCGGCCCCGGTCGTGTCCGGCTGAGCCGCGCCTTCCTCCGATGCGGTGTCACCCGACTCAGATCTGGCGCAGGCGCCGAGCAGCATTGAAGCGCCCACCGCGATGATTAATGCTACTTGCGATTTCATAGTGCCTTCTCCCCCGAGGTGAAGGCGTGGTCTCTTTGTCCTAAGCGACGCGAGACTGCACCGATCCGCGCAATGCGGTTCACGAGTCTCGGAGCCGGAGCGGCGTCGGAAGTTGGCGTCAGTCCGAGAACGAGGTTCGTTGAGCCGGCCGCGGGCTCGTGCTCTTCACGCCTACGGTGCTAGTTTGCACCCGTGTGCGCCACTTGGCAAGGTTGAG
>JAZFQE010000037.1:0-3128 GCA_036444955.1 Gemmatimonadales bacterium | reverse complement strand
CTGCGGACAAGCCGCGAAGCGGGTTGGCTGTCAGCTGCAGCGCCTTGTTAGGTTGCCTCTCAAACATAGTCAACGAAGAACTCGATTTCGGATACCTTTCCATCTTTGAATTCGAAGATGAGATAACTATCAAGACCCTTCAGGGGATAACTGAGACTATCATGTGTGGCCCCAGCATACGGCGGATTCCCTAGCCCATAAATCTTGATCACCCTCGCTTTGCCATCTCCCACCTTTACGCCTCGGTCTGTTAGACAGCTTTTCCCGGTGCATGCCAAATTATAGATAGCCCCTGCAATTAGATAGATCGTCATATTATCGTAATGCAATGTCTTTGATTCTTTCTTCTCGACTTCGCTGTACCCAACTTTCACCGCTCTCGGGTTTCCAAGACGTTTGACGATTTCGCTTTCCGTTGTATTGATGCTGACTCCGTTAATCGCTGTAGAGGTGGAATCGATTAAGAATTTCCGCATGTCCTCCGCGTCAGCTGATACGATGGGAAAGAAACACACCAACACGAGAAGCCCGACCGCAACGTGAGTTTCACCTGATGTACGCACTTCCATCGTGCCACCTAACAGGTAATTATGCGGACATATGCTGTGTTATAACACGGACAGTTTCCGTCTATCACACAATGAATTTTTTCACGCTTTCCTGGAATCTGGTAGAAAGACGTTGAAAACGCAACCATTCTGGTCGGGTGTCGGTGGATTCCAGATCGTGAAAATACGGCGATTTTCCGTATATCTCTACTTTCCATGGCGCGGATCGCCGGCGCGAGGGGTTGGAAATGGCCGATCCAAATCACTTGCCTCGATGGTGTCTGGCAATGTGAATCAGGTCAGATGCCGACTATTGTGATTCGGCGTCTTGAGTTGGGCTTCGCTTTGCTCAGCCCAACTTACGTTCGGGCGTGATATTCGATTGCTGCAGTAGTCCAGGGTCCACGATCCAGCCTTCTGCTGGATCGACATCGGCGGGGATCCCGTAGTTCTGATCCCGGAGCGTCCACGACCAGGCTGCTTGAATCGCGCACAGCAGGGCGTCGAGGCGATCGGCGGTGGCGTCGCCGATGAATTCTCCGGCCAGTCCGCCGGGAAGATCCAGCGTGATCCCGAAGTCTTCCGCCAGCCGTGGACCGTGCAGGAGATCCAGAAGCTCGCGGCGGGCGTCTTCGCGTTTCGGGGTTTGCTGGCGGCGTGTGTCGCTTTTGTACTTGGCTTTTCCGATATAGCGACGCGCCACCAGGGCCGGATACGCTTCCACCACGATACGATCCTTGTTGAGGGGACGGCAGGGGATGATGTTCACCCGGCTTCGCTCCAGCAGCGGTGCACCCCTGTGGAACATCTTGGCAACCGGCACGCCGAAAAGTGTCATGGGGCTCTGGGATTTCGCCAGGACGTCGGTGTCCCGTCGGTGATGCTTGTCGCCTGACACGCGTGCGTTCCGATACTCGGTCAGCAACTGCCCGAACTCTGCGGCGCTCAATTCTCCCACCAATCGCGCAATTTCGCCCCAGCTATCGGGCCAGCCCAGATTGCGGCGCAACTTCTCTGGCTGCCCGAAGGGAAAGTCCATGCCGGCGATCCACGGACCGGGGCTGCCGAGGAAGTTTTCGAAGGTGTCGAAGCTCTCGAACCCGACCAGGCTTTCCACATGCAATGCACTCTCGATCAGAGTCGCAGCCACACAGGTTATGGGCTTTTCGCGCCGCGGCGCACTGGTGAAATCGAGTCCGTAGACGCGCATGGTTGGTGCCGATCCCTGCCTGGAGAGTTACTGAACCTGGGTCGAAGTCGTCTCGAATTCCCCTGCGCGTTTGACGACCAGATCGATACGCTGGCCGCGCTCGGTCTGGCGGTCACCAGGATTGAATAAGAGGCGTACCTTGCGTGTTACGTCGTTGACGCGCATGTCGAATACCTTGTAGACATCTTCACTGTGGACGTGGAGAACTATCCGATAGCGGCCACGAGTGTCAGTCTTGACCTCGCCCATTGGCGCTCCGTCTTTGACCAACAACTGAACGACGAGCTCCGCGGCGGGGGCGTCGTCTTCATACTTGATCTCCCCCCAAACCGTGAAGCGGTGGTCGGTCTTGTGTGAGGCGTTCGCCGACGGTGCGATGAGCAGGGCCAAGGCGAGTCCGATGGCGACAGCCATTCGTCCCGGGCAGGTCGTCGGATGCAGGCTCATCGTCAACTGCTCCTTAAATTACTGGTACGTCATCATCCAGGTCATATTATAGACGATGCCGGCCGGCAGGAGTGTGACCAGAGTCCGGTGTTTCCCCTATGGTTCGACTTCCACGATGCTCAAACTGCACCACTAACATCCCCGGGACGTCTCCCCCCTGGCCCTCTCCCGGAGGGAGAGGGGAAAGAAGGCTTCGAGCAAGCCCGCGCTTATAACACGGCCAGCATCGCCTCGGCGCTGCTTTTTTCGAATTTCCCCGGCTCTTCCACGGCCAATTCCGTGACTACGCCATCCTCCACGATCATGGCATAGCGCTGTGAGCGCACGCCCATCCCCGCGGCCGTCCGATCTACTTCCAGACCCACGGCCTGGGTGAAATTGGCGCTCCCATCGGCCACCATATGTATCTCGTCGGCGTTCTGAGTCTTGCCCCAGGCGTCCATCACCCAAGCGTCGTTCACCGACAGGCAGACGATGGTGTCGACCCCCTTGGCTTTGATCTTGTCGGCGTTGGCAACGAAGCCGGGCAGATGGGACGCCGAGCAGGTGGGGGTAAATGCTCCGGGAAGCGCAAATAATACGACTTTCTTGCCGCTGAACAGCTCACCGCTGCTGAGCTCGGCCGGTCCGTCGCTGGTCATCTGGTTCATGACAACGTCGGGGATCTTGTCACCAATGCTTATAGTCATTCTCTCTTCTCCATGGGATGAACTAATTACAAAGCTTATCGGTCTACCCCAGTTGAGAACGATTCGCAAGACCCGAACTGAATGATCTCTGTCGTAATCCCAGCCTATGACGAAGAACGTGCCCTGCCGGAGACCCTGCAGCGCGTGTTTTCCCAGCCGGGCGACTTCGAGGTAATTCTTGTCGACGGCGGCAGCAGCGATGCTACCAGGCGCATAGGCCTGAACCATCCCGAT
>JAZFQE010000036.1:0-2344 GCA_036444955.1 Gemmatimonadales bacterium | reverse complement strand
CGCCGCGTGAGAGTCTTGACCACTTCTGATCAGCCAGCTCAAGCCCAGTTAATCTGATAATGCCCGGCACAGTCTATTCGACCGGTAAGATTCGATAACTTCTGGTAGCCGGATTGTAAGCCCGGTTCGCTATGACCTCGGGCGGTGTGCCGGCGATGACCTCCGTGATGTCTTTGATCACCTCAGGCCGGAGCCGGTAATACTGGTGCACTTGGATATCCGGCCAGCCTTCCTCCGACGAATTATCGACATCCCGGCAATCGATGAGCGCGACCTTACGCGGGAGATCGTCAATCAGGCGAGGTCCGTCAGACCCAAGCCGGTCCGGATTGCGTTTCGTCTTGTCGCTGAGGAGCAGCGCCCGGTCATCGGGACTGTAGTAGATGTGCACCCGCCGACAGAGCAGCGGAAGCTTGCGGAACTTATGATCGTGCTCAAAGGCATCGTCGTCTTCATCGGCAGCCGCAAGGATGATGTTATCGAAGAACCGCGGGATCTTGTCGTTGAGTTCCGCCCGAATGCCTTGGAGTCCATGCCGAAGCGCGTAGTTGCCCATCGAATGCGCGAGCAGATGCAGCCGTCTCGCGCAGAATTGACCATCACCTTCTCCCTGTTGGCGCAGGAAGTCCCTCAAAAAAAGAAATGTCCGCGCCATCGCCATGCCCGAATTGCGGGCATCGCTCCGGTCGCTGTAGTAGGACATGAACGGGACCATCCTCCCGTCACCCGGCCAGCTGAAAACGAATACGTTGATCGGTCCCTGACCAGCATAGGTCTTCTTCAACTCGGCGCCGAGCTGCACGGCTTCTGAAAACGAGAACCCAAACCCGTGGATGTAGACAAGCGTGTCGCGGGAATGCTTTGCCATCTTTCGCATGACTTGACGAAAAACTTCTTTGCTGCCGAGAACACGTTCAGCATCGTCCCGTGTTGCGATGATCTCGTCCACCACCTCGATCTTGACACGCTTTCCCTCGACCTCGGCACGCCCGAAACGCACAGCATGGGGGCCGTGTACGTTGAAGGTTGTCCCAAACTTGGGCCGAGATTTTGTTCCCTCGAGGTTTCGGTTGGTCGCGAAGTAGACAGTAACCATTTTCCACCTCCTACCCGATGGAGTCGTCGCAGAATGCCTTGCGACGCTCGAACCGATCCGTTGGCACATTAGGCCAGCGGCTTTGATCGGCAATCTCTTTTGCAAAGCCCTCAAGATCGTCGTTGGCAACATGCACTTGCAGGAATTTTCGGCATGACGGTGTGTAATCTCCCCGAAACCGCAGATCAACGAGTACATCTTTGATGACCTGGTGAAGTGCATCCCAGTTCGTCTCGCCATAGGCTCTGGTCACGTCCGCCTTGGTGGCCAATCGTCTGGTGTCGTCAACCTTACGTCCGTACTCAATCTCGAACAGCTTGAGTTGCGCCTCAGGGCTAATCTCGAAATCTTCTAGGTCGTTTTCTTCAATGAATTCCTCGGCCTTATCACCTTTCAGCCCTGCGGCTTGAGAAATCAGAACCGCCTTCGCCGCGTCCAGTCCTGCCACTATTAGATCGTCGCGGACCTCCGATTTGGAGCGTAACTTCATGTCGTAGCCGCGACCGATGGTAAGCCCTGAACCAGAGCTAGGCACATGAAAGCGACGGCTGTGAAAGGGACCGCCTTCCTGTCCTTCCGCCTCGAAGGTCAGGCGACCCACTGATGGCTCCTGTGTTCTCTGGTTCATTCCGTGCTCCTTCCGCCATCTGCGGCAGATTCTCCGGTCCTATTGCAACTACTACCATAGGAGCCGCACACACCTGTCGCTCGCGAAGGACTCCTGGGGGCACTCCGCAGCGCGCGCAGGTCCCTCCTATGGACTGCCGGGACAACCCCCAATACCTCGCGCGGCATCATACCAAGTGGTACAATGTTACTCCGCCCGCTGGCTCCATTTCTTTTGCTCCGCCGTTTACACATGAGCGGAGTGCGGAGCCTCAGTGCTCGGGTGTACTGCATGATTCAGCCGGCGTCCGGGTAGATTTCTTTCCGTCGGCCATCAGGACGAGAGAAACGCTGCAATGTGCTTCGACAGCTCAGGTGTTCTCAGATAGCCGTACGACTTGTGGTAGTTGGGCTCGCCTGACGGGCTCCGGTAGCTGTTGATGACCGGATCGTCCTCCACCCTGATATCCCGCGCGTTCGGCCCGAAGTCGTCTCGGAGATGGGAGTCGAAGGCCACCGGATCGCGCCGGTCGGCGTAGTTCACCCAGCGCTCCGTGACGACGGTCGGAGTGCGCACGCGCTTGCGCTTCGCGCCGGCGTAGGTTCGCTCCTCGATGATCTTGGCCTTTACGTGTGGTAGGC
>JAZFQE010000035.1:0-2796 GCA_036444955.1 Gemmatimonadales bacterium | reverse complement strand
CTACGGCGAAATCCCGATCGAGCAGGAAGACCAGGCTAAAAAGCTGACCGAGCTGAGGGCACCACCCAAGGATCTTGTCCAGCCGCGGTAGGGTCACTCAACCGCGACAATCCTCGAGAATGTCTTTCTGCCAGCGCTGGGGATCGTTGAGGATGGCATAATACTCCGTCATGTAATCCATCTCCCGACGTCTCGCCCGGTCAGGTCGCCGAGCGCTGCAGCCATGCCGGTAGAAATTTGCGCCGCCCAGTGGCCAGTTTTTACTCCGCCGTCGACAATCTGCCAGTGAAGCGGCACATGCGCCGGGGCGCTACTCGGACAGCGACTGAATCTGGTACATGCCGAGCAGCATGGACGAGGGCGAAATGCCGGCGCTGCCGATCCACTTGTAGTAGAGCTGGGCATACTGACCATCGCGGTAGAGTTGCGCGATGGCTCGGTTCGCAACCAACCGGAAGTCCGCGTCATTGCGCTGCACCATCATGCCATAGGGTTCGAACGAGAAGAATTCGTCGGCGAACGAATAGCTGAGATTCGCATTTGTGTCGACGGCCTCCATCGCCTCACCCAAGAGCACGACCTGATCGGACGCAAAGCCATCGACGTTGCCGTCATGCAGCTGGGCCATGCCCTCGCTGCGGTCCGCAACCATGATGACTTCGGCATCGATGAGATTATCAGATAGATGGGCCTGCAGGGCCGCCGCTGATGTCGTGTCTGCAATGACGGCAACGCGCCGGCCCGCGAGGTCGTCCATAGTCGCCACGCGGTTTCCCACCATGGACAATATGGTTCCGCCCGTCACAAAGGTCATCAGGGTAAAGTCCACGCGTTCCTGCCGACCCAGGGTCACGGTCGTCGCTCCGCACTCGATGTCGATGTCCCCATCGACCACGGCATCGATACGATTTTCCGTCGTAAGGGGCACGTATGTGACCCGCATGTCGGCCAGACTGAGGTGCTCTCTGACCGCCGCCGCGATCCGTCGACAGAAGTCGACGGAATAGCCTGCGGCCTCGCCGTTCTCTTCGAAGGACAATGGCCGCGCATCCGTGCGATAACCGATTCGAAACTCACCCCGGTTAGCGACGCGCTCGAGGGTACCTTCTGCGAGTAGCGATGCTCCAGGCATTACTAGGAGGGCTAACAACAGGGCTCTTCTGGCCAGCGATGATGGTCTCATGTAATTTCTCCGTTGCATAAGTGGGCACGACGTTAAGGAGTCTGCCGACGAGTGAAATCGTTATGAAATCAGTTAACTCGACAGACCCGCAAAGATCAATTTCCGAACTCCAACTTGAGGTAAAGCAGGAATCCATCGTAGCCCCAGTTCAACGTTCCGTCGTATCGGCCGCTTTTCGAGGCATTTATGGTCATTGACACATCGTTGTATGCGAGGCCCACGGCCATACGCTCGTTGATGCCGTAATCAACGCCCAGGTAGATGTCGCGCAGGCGTCCATCGACCTTCCCAGCATTAATACGGAACCACTCAGCGGCGCCTCGCAGCGTTATTCGGTCGTCGATCTCGTACTCGCCGCGCAATCCAATCACCGGGAGAGGTGCCGTTAATTCTTCCGATTTAACGGTCGCTGTGATTGGTTCACTAAGGCTGAGCTTTATAAATCCCGTGTACAATCCACCAGTCAAGCCTAGGTATCCGCGTTCCCTAGTGATGGGTACGAACGTATAGGCTGTCTTCAGAATCTTCAAGTTTGAGTTCGTATTGACGACGGTATCGATGACGAAGGTCTCGTCACCGAACTCGATGGTCTTTTTGATTCGTTGGCTCGCGTCCCTGGATAGATCAAACAGTGAGAAATCCAGCCGCTGACGGCGTGTGAGCCAATAGTAGCCCTCTAATCGTGCAACCGTCGTGGAGTTTTTCAATCCCAAATTCTGCTCCAGATCGAGGTCGGTGCCCGGAGTTTGATCGAAATCTACACGCGTACGCGTGTCATGATCGGTGATGAAAGCGCCGAGGATAACGCTCGCGCTCGCTCGATCCTGCCCGGGCTCTTGTGCAGTCGCCGTTTCGGGCAGCAACTGCACAGATACGCCCAGAGTTAGAAGGTATGACCACAGCGCCACAGTGGCTGTTCTCGATTGGTATTTTCCGAGGGCGCATCCCGGACGGACGTTCTGTGTACGTAACCCGGCAGCAAAAACCAGCACCAGGCAGTACACTATGGCGCTGAGTTGATTCATGGTGCTTACCCGACCGGCGAGGTATACGCGGGATCTTAGAACTCTAAGCCGAAAGAAGTGATGATGCCGTAGTCGGTTCGCTCCGCATCCACGGTAGGGGGCTCGCTGTCGAAGCTGTGATAAAAGCTCAGTCCCCAAAAGAGGTCCTCGGCAATCTCCCACCTAAAATCCACATCCAGGTTGGCACGAACTCTGCCGAAGTCGGAAAAATTCGGAAATACGGTCAGCCGCGCAGCAACGTCTAGCTCGGGATCATCGTAGCCAAACCACTCCATGTTCAGTGCGAGCATCCCCTCTAGAGTTTCTTCGGTAGCTAGATCCACCGGTCGCTCCTGGCTCACCACCAGCCCGGCAAGAGCAACAATCCGGCTCTGGTTTGTTTGCCGAATGAACCGTCCCGCTACACCTCCTATCGAGGTTCTCAGATCGACTCCAAGCTCGTCATTGCGCTCCAAGAGGACAACCCCCCCCGCGAGCCAGCGTTCAGGAAGTAGCCTGAAATATCCGAAGTTCAGATTCTCCCGCTCCGTGGTCTCATTGTCCTCACTGCTGGTCACGACGGTGTTCAGATTGAGTTGGATCATGCGC
>JAZFQE010000034.1:0-4310 GCA_036444955.1 Gemmatimonadales bacterium | reverse complement strand
GTGCCTGTGTCCCTTGTGTACATTATTGCTGTCGGCGTGTTGGGAATGCACCTATATCACGGCATTTGGAGCGGTCTACAGACGTTTGGTGCAAACCCTCCTCAGTACAATAGACTGCGCAGGGGCTTTGCTGCGCTGATGTCGCTTGGGATTTTCGCAGGATACATCGTGGTGCCGATCGGCGTGATGACAGGGGTGCTTCGATGATATTGCGAGAATTGTGATCGATGAATCTTGACTCCGAAGTTCCCGCGGGTGCGATAGAGGACAAATGGGACAAACACCGCTTCGAGATGAAGCTGGTGAATCCCGCTAACAAGAGAAAATTCAACATCATTGTCGTTGGATCCGGCCTTGCCGGTGCCGCTGCTTCGGCGACGCTTGCAGAGCTCGGCTACAACATCCAGTGCTTCTGCTTCCAAGACAGCGCCCGTAGGGCCCATAGCATTGCTGCTCAGGGCGGGATCAATGCCTCCAAGAACTACCAGAACGATGGCGACAGCACGTTCAGGCTCTTCTACGACACTGTCAAGGGTGGCGACTTTCGGTCCCGTGAGGCAAACGTCTACCGACTGGCGCAGATCAGCGTGAACATCATCGATCAGTGCGTAGCGCAGGGCGTGCCGTTCGCGCGGGAGTATGGTGGCCTGCTCGCCAATAGATCATTCGGTGGCGCGCAGGTGTCTCGCACTTTCTACGCGAGGGGACAGACGGGGCAGCAGCTGCTTCTGGGTGCTTACCAGGCGTTGCAGCGGCAGGTGGCCGCTGGTAAGGTGCGGATGCACGAATTCACCGAGATGCTGGATATCGTCGTGATAGACGGACAGGCGCGGGGAATTGTTGCTCGGGACTTGGCTACGGGGAAAATCTACGCACACGTCGCTGACGCCGTTGTGCTCGCAACCGGCGGGTACAGTAACATCTATTATCTCTCCACCAACGCCAAGGGGTGCAACGTTACGGCTACATGGCGGGCACACAAGAGGGGCGCGGCGTTCGGCAATCCATGTTTCACGCAGATTCACCCTACTTGTATTCCTCAGAGCGGCGATTATCAGTCGAAGCTGACCCTGATGAGCGAGTCGCTTCGGAATGACGGGCGGATCTGGGTCCCCACGAAAACTGGTGACACACGACAACCCGGCAAAATTCCCCCGGGTGAGAGAGACTACTATCTAGAACGTCTGTATCCGAGTTTCGGCAACCTCACACCGCGTGACGTTGCCTCTCGGCGGGCGAAAGAGGCGGTGGACGACGGTAGGGGAGTCGGCCCGACAGCAAACGGGGTTTACCTCGATTTTCGAGATGCGATCCGGCGGCTGGGAGCTGACACGATCGCCGAGCGTTATGGCAATCTGTTTGATATGTATGAACAGATTACTGGGGAGAGTCCGTACGAGGTTCCCATGAGAATCTACCCCGCTCCACACTATACGATGGGTGGTCTCTGGGTCGACTATAACTTGATGAGTACGATCCCCGGCCTATTCGTGATCGGAGAGGCGAACTTCTCAGACCACGGAGCGAACCGCCTTGGCGCGAGCGCCCTGATGCAGGGACTTGCCGATGGTTATTTCATCCTACCGTACACGATCGGCGACTACCTGGCACAGACCAAGTTGGGACCGCTGACGGCCGACCACGCGGCGTTCGCTGAAATCGAAAGTGACGTGAGTGATCGAATTAACCGATTGCTCAGCGCCAATGGGACTCGCACTGTCGACTCATTTCACCGCGAACTGGGTCGGGTGATGTGGGATCTTTGTGGCATGTCGCGGAACGCAACGGGGCTCAAGGAGGCGCTGCGGCGCATTCCCGAGTTGCGACAGGAGTTCTGGAACGATGTCAAGGTTGCGGGTCAGGGAGATGACTTAAATCAGTCGCTCGAGAAGGCGGGTCGCGTCGCTGATTTCTTTGAGTTCGCCGAACTCACGTGTAGAGACGCGTTGCATCGGGACGAGTCGTGCGGTGGTCATTTTAGGGAAGAGTACCAGACAGATGAAGGAGAGGCAAAGCGCGACGATGAAGCCTTCGCCTACGTAGCTGCCTGGGAGTACACCGGTCCCGATTCAGAGCCGCGGCTCCACAAGGAGTTCCTCGAGTTTGAGTACGTTGAGCTCACCCGCCGGAGCTATAAGTAGATGAACCTAACCCTTCACGTCTGGCGTCAGGCGGGTCCGGACGACAAAGGCCGCTTCGAGCGATACGAGGCGCGGGATGTCAGCCCACACATGTCTTTCCTCGAGATGCTGGATGTCGTGAACGAGACGTTGATTGTAGAGGGTGGGGAGCCGATAGCGTTCGAACACGACTGCCGAGAAGGGATCTGCGGCGCGTGTGGAATGGTCATAAACGGCTCGCCGCACGGTCCCAAGAAGGCCGTGACGACCTGTCAGCTGCACATGAGATCCTTCGACGACGGAGATGAAATCTGGATCGAGCCGTGGCGCGCCAAAGCGTTTCCCATCCGGAAGGATCTCGTCGTAGACCGAAGTGCGCTCGACCGGGTGATTCAGGCTGGCGGGTACATTTCGGTGCGCACCGGCAGTGCGCCGGACGCAAACGCAATTCCGATCCCCAAAGAAAAGGCCGATGTAGCTTTCGACGCCGCAACCTGCATAGGCTGCGGCGCGTGCGTCGCAGCATGTCCGAACGCCTCAGCGATGCTGTTTGCGGCCGCAAAGGTGACACACCTGGGACTGCTACCGCAGGGACAGCCTGAGCGATATGAGCGTGTCGTTCGAATGGTGGCACGGATGGATGCGGAGGGATTTGGTTATTGCTCAAACCATGGAGCGTGCCAGACGGCATGCCCCAAGGAAATCAGTACGGACTTCATAGCTCAGCTCAATCGCGACGTTCTCAAAGCTTCCCTTGTACTAGATTAATCGCCCCTGTACTCGACGTAGTTACGAGGGGTCTCCCACAGGACCAGCCTTTCCAGCGCACCCGGAAGCTTCCCTTCGAGCAGCTTCCATATAGTCACAACAATGTTCTCAGTCGTGGGGATCAAGTTGGTAAACTCCTCCACGTCGAGATTTAGGTTCTTGTGATCGAATTTGGAGAGTACGATCTCCTCGACGATTTGTCTCACTTTACCAAGGTCGGCGACGTATCCCGTAACAGCGTCTATCTCGCCGCTCACCGATATGTCGAGCTCGTAGTTGTGTCCGTGATAATTGGGATTGTTGCAGGGCCCGAAAGTCGTAGTGTTGTCAGCGTCGGACAATTCGGGGCTGTGAAGCCGGTGTGCTGCATTGAAGTGAACGCGTCTCGTTACGGTGGCGCGTGCCATCTAGGGCAAAGCCTCGTCAGGTGCATATTCCTGCATCCTCCAGAAACTTATTCCGCCCGGCTGATGCTGTACCTCAACGGTCGCAACCAACTCTCTTGATGCGAGGTCGATCACGTCGATCGTGCCCCGCGTTGACCCAATCGCTTCATTGCTGATGAACGCATATCGCGAATCCGGCGTTATCGCGACTCCGTGTGTTATCGGTTGGGAACTGTTAATCCGTGTTTCTGCGCCCGTTTCGAGATTGAAAATCGCAATAGCCTGACTGCCCTTCAGACTGGCCACAAGGTATTGCCCGTTTGGGCTCACGTCCAAATTGTACGGTCCATTGCCCGTTTGGAGACGGCGTACGATCTCAAAAGTGGCAGCATCTATTTCCAACACTTCGCTCCGGCCGTTACAGGCAACGTAGAGATTCCTGTCGTCTGGTGAAATAGATACCCAAGTTGGCTTGCACCTGCGGTTCGTCTCGCTCGTTGGCCCCAGTGTCTCGCCGGTGTCGTGCGTATCCAACAGTCGTTCATGCCCTTCAGTCAGATACAGTCGCCGCGAGACGGCGAGTTGCGCCGTGGATATTTCAACCAACTGATCGCTGGCTACGCATGCCGAATAATGATGCGTGCCCGCGTGGTTGACCTGCCCGCCGTGGGGCTTCACGCAGGTTTCGATCTTGGCGATCTCCTGCATCGCCGGCGTGTAGATGGCCGAAACCGAACTCGGCACGGGGTTCCCGTGGAGATTGAAGTTGACGGTGAACAGAAGGGAGCCGTCCGGTGTGGCAGCCATCGTAGCGGGAAAGAGTCCGACCGTGGTTGAGTCCACGAGTTCGTCGTCTCCGGTACGGAACTTCCACACCTTGCCGTACGGGGTTCCGTGGGCTAGCGAAACGTACCAGTAATCCCCTCCGGGTCCGACAGTCATTCCATGAGCTCCATCGAGGTCGGCGGGCATTATGCCTACCGGGATGGTTTCCTCTTCGACGATCCCTGCGGGGCCGAAACGCACGCGTGACACC
>JAZFQE010000033.1:0-26201 GCA_036444955.1 Gemmatimonadales bacterium | reverse complement strand
CCACCACAAAAAACCGGTAATACATTGTCATATAACGGGTTATGGATCTATGTCTAGGGTTCTGGCAATAGCAAACCAGAAGGGCGGTGTTGGCAAGACCACTAGTGCGATCAATCTCGCGGCGTCCCTTGCGGCAGCAGAAAAGAGCACTCTCCTGGTCGATGCCGATCCTCAAGGGAATGCGACGAGCGGGATCGGGATTGATCGCGGCTCCCTCACGTCCTCATTGTACGACGCGCTAATGAACGACCACTCGTTGGAGGGCGTAATCTGTAAATCGGTGAGCTTCCCAATGCTGGACGTCGTCCCCGCGACCGCAGACCTGGTTGGCGCGGAAATCGAGCTGGTGGGGCAGAGTGACCGCGAATCAGCCATGAGTTCGGTGCTCGCAGACGTTCGCGGTTCATACGACTACGTTCTAATCGATTGCCCTCCGTCTCTCGGACTGCTGACGCTGAACATGCTAGTTGCCGCCGACGCGGTGCTCATTCCGATTCAGTGCGAGTACTACGCGTTGGAGGGTCTGTCGCAGCTATTGAACACAGTGACGCTCGTGCAGCAGAACTTCAACCCGGATCTCGCGATCGACGGTGCGCTGTTGACCATGTACGACTCACGCCTGAACCTGTCCAAGCAGGTCGCGACGGAAGCGGAAGAATACTTTGGGTCGCAGCTGTTCCGGACAGTTATCCCGCGCAACGTAAGATTGGCGGAGGCGCCGAGCTTTGGGCGTCCGATTCTTCTCTACGACGTTGAGTCGGTCGGTGCGCAGTCATATCTCGCTGCTGGGCGCGAGTTGATCGAACGAACTGAGCAGATCAATGAGCGCACTCGACGTAAGGCAGAGATCCAGGAGGTAAGCGCGTGAAACAGGCGACCAATAAGAGACGATTGGGACGTGGGCTTGAGGCGCTGCTTGGCCCCTCTGTGATAGAGGCCAAGGCTGCGGGGTCCCTGCGGCAAGTTTCGCTGGAGCTTATCGAACCCAACCCTTACCAGCCGCGTACCTCGATTGACGAGGCGGCGCTCGACGAGCTGAAAGCTTCCCTCAGGTCATCTGGCTTGCTGCAGCCAGTGGTCGTGCGTCCGTACGGCGATGGGAAGTATCAGCTCATCGCCGGCGAGCGGCGCGCTCGGGCGGCGCGGAGCCTTGGGTGGAAGACTATCGGAGCGGTCGTGCGCGACGCTGACGACCAGACGCTGTTGACGCTTGCTTTGGTGGAGAACCTGCAGCGCGATTCCCTGTCCGCTATAGACGAGGCGAAGGGTTACGGCCGTTTGATCTCGGGCTTCGGAGTCTCCCAGAGGGAAGTGGCCGAACTCGTTGGTCGTGACAGGTCTACTGTTGCAAACAGCATCCGCTTGCTCAAACTTCCCGGCGGCGTTCAAGAACTGGTTCACTCAGGTGCCCTCTCGACGGGGCACGCCCGTGCCCTCCTGCGAATACGTGACAACGGGTCAATCACGAGGCTGGCCAAGCACGCGGTTGACGAGCACCTTTCGGTGCGCCAGCTCGAGTCACTCGCACGAAATAACCGTCCCCCAAAACGCAGGCCCCGCGGTCGCGCCAACGGGAGCGTAGCTGACCCGGAAGTGCGGCGGGTAGAGGACACGTTGCGAAAGTATCTCAAGACTGATGTCTTTATCTCCACCCGCTCAAAGGAAAGCGGGAAGGTTTCCTTTAACTTCTACTCCAGCGACGATCTCGCTCGACTTCTTGAACTGATTCTCAACCGCCCCTACGAATAATTTCCGTGAAGAAGGGTGAGGCCGTCACCATTATGGTGCACCGAGACGGTACGCCGGAAACAAGATCGCTACGGGTTCCTGTGT
The DNA here is from genome assembly GCA_036444955.1 of Gemmatimonadales bacterium. GTDB lineage: Bacteria > Gemmatimonadota > Gemmatimonadetes > Gemmatimonadales > GWC2-71-9 > B16T1B5. Next base: position 24,368 of record JAZFQE010000033.1, on the reverse strand, counting down.
GGGCGGCCCGTGTTATGGCGGTTACAGCAGGTACTTTGGTGGTCGTTATCCTGACTGCCGCTGCGCTGTTCACTCCAATAGCGAGAACAGCGGCCCGTGTGCCTGGGTTGAATAGAGAAATTTCCCGGCTTCGCCAGGAAAATAGGCAGGTAACCCAACTTGCCGCGACGCTGGGCGAGCTCGAGGGTCGCTACGATCAGGTTCGCGGTATGCTTGGTATAGATATAGTGCCGGATCGGCCGCCCGGGATTGAAAATGTGCTGCCGGTGGCCAGGCCCATGCTGGCCGCCATTCCGGGAGAGACTAGTCCCTATGATCCCAATCAGGCTACGCCTGTCTATTGGCCCTTGGAAAGCTTTACATTCGTCACCCGCGGTCACTCCGAGACGGGATCCGGATCGGGTGCCCATCCCGGGCTTGATATCGCCGTTCCGGTGGAAACGCCAATACGAGCATCCGCGACGGGGAGAGTCACGGAGGCTGGCGTTGACCCCGAATATGGTGTATATGTTCGGGTGATCCACGTCGATGACTATGAGACCATGTACGGTCACGCTATGAGGGTGACCGTTTCTGTGGGAGATACGGTCGTGGCGGGCCAGGTGATCGGCCTGAGTGGTTCCACCGGGAGATCAACTGCACCGCACCTGCATTTCGAGGTGATCAAGGATGGCGTGTCCCTTGATCCCGGAACGGTTGTAAGAGAGGAGATCTAACTATGTCTAGGTTTACATCTTCCACTCCCTCCGGAGACGGAGACGGGGATGGGAGGCCGACTTCAAATGACAAGCTCTCAGTCATCGCGGTTGGGGCCACTGTCAATGGAGAAATTGATAGCCAAGGTGTGGTGAAGGTTGAAGGTGTGGTGAAGGGTAGTGTGCGCGCCGCGGGTCAGGTTCTGGTTGCTGCCGGTGGACTGATAGATGGCAACGTCCATTCCCATGAAGCAATCATTGGTGGTGAGGTGCGGGGTGGCATCTTCGGCGACGAACGGGTCGAGATCCAGACTGGTGCGGTTGTGCAAGGCGACATTGCAACCAAGCGGCTCCTCGTGCAGGAAGGCGGCGAGGTGAACGGATATCTCAAGATGGGCGAGCCTAAAGGTGCTCAGGCCCGGCGTGCCCTGGCTCGCGGTGACGGTGCGGCAGCCTCCAAGAAGTCAGTTGAGGTACCGAGGCGCGTTGATGACCTCAGTAAGCTCTTGAAGTAGGCGGTTTGCAGCACGTTAAGACTCCACTTCAGCTGAAAAGCTGTATCTGACCCCGACCCAGCAACTTGCGGTTGCAGCAGCGGTCCCGCACGCTAATAACTGTATCGATTCTGTTACGTAGATGTATGGATGATGGCACCGTTCTCATGCGGTGCCCGGGATCGTGACAGCGCGGCTGGCAGAGATCGTATCCTACCTACATGACTATCTGAGAATTGACCTGGTACCTGACAACCCGAGGGCGCACAACGGCCTGCAGGTAGAGAATTCGGGATCGGTATCTCGGCTTCTAGCGGCGGTCGATGCAAGCCAAGCCAGTATCGACGAGGGGGTAAGGACAGAATCGGATCTGATCGTCGTTCACCACGGTCTGTTTTGGGGCGGTCCCGAGCCCATCATTGGTCGTCACGGCAAACGGATCCGGGCTCTCATCGAGAACGACATAGCTCTCTACTCTGCACATATGCCGCTCGACGTCCACGAGGACATTGGCAATAACACGCTGCTAGCCCGGCAGCTCGGTATTTCTGACGCCGCTCGGTTTGGCGACTACGAGGGCATTGCCATCGGGATCGCGGGTCGGCTGGAACTCAGTGTCGATGAACTGGCTGGCAAGGTCGGAAGCTTACTTGGCTGCCGGCCTGTGGTGATCGCCAAGGGTCCCGACATGACGAGTAGTGTGGGAGTTATTACCGGCGCGGGAGGGTCGATGATACGCGATGCGGTGGATGCCGGGATTGACACTCTGATTACTGGTGAGGGGGCGCATCACACTTTTTTTGACGCCGAAGAGTGGGGAGTCAACTTGATATATGCAGGCCACTATGCCACGGAAACCTTGGGCGTCAAAGCCCTGGCTCAGCACCTCGCCGGAAGGTATGAGCTTGAGTGGGTGTTCTTCGATCACCCCACGGGACTTTGACACCCGTCAGGATTGTTGTTCAGGATGGGCCTTGAGAGGGATCACGAACCTTACTGTCAGGTTTTCGGCGGTCTGCGGGCGAACGCTGCAAAAGCACTCATCTCCGATGAGCTTCTTTACTCCCAGCACCTCCGCTTCGTCGATGCTCGGTACCTCCTTATAGGTAATCTCCAACGTTTGGCCGCCAATGACGCGGTAGCTGACCGGGCGACCGGTTAGTCGTTGGTGCGGATCCACACCGGACAATCTGGTGGCTAGCCGCTCCTGAATTTGTGAGAGACGTTCCCTGAGGTCGGGGTCGATTACGGTATCAGGACTCAATCTTCACCAGAATTTAGCAGAGCGATCTTCGCGTTACGGCGCATCCCGTCAAAGCCTGGTCGCTCCATCGGCGTCTGTCCGTAACGCTCGTCGAATTGCTCCGGCGACATCTGTTCGAGTTCCTCCAGATCGATATACGCGAGGTCGTCTCGCATTCTCAGTAGATCTTCGACAGCGGGCGCGGTGAACTTTTCGTTCCAGGGACATACGTCTTGGCAAATATCGCATCCGAACACCATGTCGGACATAGCCGAGGCATATTCTTCCGGAATGTCGCCGCGGAGCTCAATGGTCAGATATGAGATGCAGCGTCGACTATCGAGCACTCGTTCCTCAGGAAAGGCCGAGGTCGGGCATGCTTCCAGGCACTTGGTACACGTGCCACATCTGTCGGCCTGGAACGGAGGATCGACGTCGAGGTTGAGATCGGTGAACACCGAACCGATGAAGAAGAAGGAGCCTCTGCGGGGATGTATGAGCATCGTGTTCTTGCCGATCCAACCAATGCCGGCCCGCTGTGCCAACTCTCGCTCGGGTACTGGGCCCGCATCTACGTAGTATTTGGCCAGTGTATCCGGTCCGCCGAGTGAGCAAATGAATTCAGCTAGCTGACGTAGTGGTTCCGCTAAGGCCAGGTGATAGTCGCGGCCACGGGCGTACTTGGCCACGCGACCCTGTCGCTTGGGTTTAGCGGGATCCGCGCCGAAATAGTTGTAGGTTACTACCACCACTCGTGTTGCCCCCGGCACTATCTGAGCGGGTTCCCGTCGCTTGGACAGCTGGCGGTGCATGTAGGTCATCGTACCGGCCATGCCCGCTGACATCCAGTTTTCCAGCTCGTTCCGGTGGGGTGGCGGCGTGACGTCGGTAATGCCCACTTCTTCGAACCCCAGCTCGTACGCCCGCTGTTTAACTTTCTGAGCCGCTTGGATGGATCTCAAAGGTGCATGACTTCCCTTCGCCACCTGGCGAATCGAATTACGTCTTCCGCGGGAGGAACGGCATCCTCGTCGCCGTACGCAGTGTACATTCGCCACCTCGTGTACTCCCAGGGGGGGAATGGTAGGAACGGAGCATGAAGATACCACTGGCGCCTTCTGAAGGCCCACACGAGCCGGATTAGATCGACAGCGAGCAGGGGGTTAAGCACGGCTCGTAGCGAAAGCCTGACTCCCAGCACGAACCAACTGCCGCGATAGGGCGAATTGCCGGCGGCGTTGTGTTTCAGTCTTCTCAACTCCTCACGGTTGTAGCCTTGTCCGAGTATCTGTCGGCGGCCGACGATTCAAGTTATCGCTAACCAGCCCATCCGGTATATTATCAACCCGTCGTGAGCAAGAGGAACCGATTGGGTGACCGAGATTCACTGTGCACCCCCCGAAGCGTACTTGCACTGGGAACCTGATGAACAAGAGTAAGCAAGACTATCTCAGTGGCCAAAGAGTAGAACCGAAACCGCTGACTGGATCCGAAACCGTGGCTGAGCTGGTAGACAACGCCTTTCTGGCGTACAACTCCGGTCGGTTGCGTGAAGCGTGCCGGTTATTCGCGGACAAAATGCTAGCCGACGATTGCACAGTTGGTATGAGCCTCACCGGTGCGATGACACCGGCGGGCCTCGGCATGTCGGCGATCATACCGCTCATTGAAGCCGGCTTTGTAGATTGGATTGTCTCGACCGGCGCGAATCTCTATCACGATATTCACTTTGCGCTGGGGTATTCGCTTCACCGTGGCACGCCCTTCGCGGACGACGTTGATCTCAGAAAAAAGGGCATCATCCGCATTTATGACGTCTTCGTCGATTTCGACGTGTTGCTGGACACCGACAACTACATTCGGGAAATCTCAGGGCAAGCGGAGTTCCAGCGCTCAATGACTACCGCCGAGTATCACTACCTGCTTGGTGGTTACGTCCGTGAGAGGGAAAAGGCGCTGGGAGCCCGGCGGAAATCTGTGTTGACGGTGGCCCACGAGTGCGGGGTTCCTGTCTACACCTCTTCGCCGGGAGACTCGACGCTCGGGATGAACGTCGCAGAGCTGGCGTTGGCCGGCGGAGAACTTGCTTTCGATGTATCCGGCGATGTAAACGAAACGACAGCTATCGTGCTCGAAGCCAAGTCCGACGGAGGAAAGAGTGGCGTCCTGCTGATCGGAGGGGGCAGCCCTAAGAATTTCGTGCTTCAAACCGAACCTCAGATTCAAGAGGTGCTCGGTATTCCTGAAAAAGGGCACGACTACTACCTGCAGATCACTGATGCCCGGGCCGACACTGGCGGTCTGTCAGGAGCTACGCCCGAGGAAGCGGTAAGTTGGGGTAAGGTGGATCCCGATCGGCTTCCCGACTCTGTGGTCTGTTATCTCGACAGCACTGTTGGCCTACCTATTCTTGCCTCGTATGCCTTGGCGAAGAGACAACCTCGCAAGCTGAGGCGACTCTACGACGCAAGGGCTGAGTCAGTTGTGCAACTGCGAGAGGCTTTCAGAAAGTCGAAGGGGTACAAGCGAGGCGACTACGACAATCTGGCGTTCAAGAATGGCTAGCTGCGGCGCCTCAGTCTGGTCAGCAACTACTGGCGCTTGAACGCAAAACACCTGTGGACGTCAGCTACGTAACTGGCTACCTGGCGTCCTTTTTCGTCTTCATTCCAAGACAATTCGTCGGCAACGAGACTCGCTACCTGCTCAGCCTGTTCGATCCCGTGACCTTTAGCCTCATAGAAGACGTGAGTGCGCCTAACCAGGAGGTCCGGAAGCGACAGCGCCATTTCCCGCTGACAGGCGAAGATTAGCTCGGCTCTCAGAGAAGGGTGTCCTCGAACGATCGGCTGAGCCAACTCTGGATGCGATTGCGCCAGGCGCGTCACGGCGGCTGACTCGGTGCCATACCTGCGAACCAAATTCTGGGCCACGCTCGCGGAGTATCCGTTCCGTTTCAGATCGCGAATCAACACACCCAGGTCGCCCGACTCACCTCCCGGAAGCGGCTCCGTGCTCGTTCTGGCCTTCTTGGGCCGCTTCTTTCCATCAAGTCTGGTGAGCCGCCTAGCAACTTGGTCGACGACTTCCGACGCCATCTTACGATACGTAGTGAGCTTGCCACCGACGATGGAAATCAGACCCATCGGATCCTCAATCACGCGGTGCTCCCGCGAGACTGAACTAGGATCCCTCGGATCATCCGGCCGTAGGAGAGGCCTCAAGCCTGCCCAGCTAGATATGACGTCCTCCGGCTGCAGGCGGGCGTTGGGAAACATCGCGTTCGCCGACCGAAGCAAGTAGACAACGTCGTCCGGCGATGCGCGCGCTTCTCCAGGATCGGTGTCAGCATCAGTATCGGTCGTACCTATGTAGCTCAGCTCGCCCCAAGGGAGAATGAACATCACGCGCCCGTCAATGGGTGATGTCATCGTTATTGCCTCTCGATTGCCCAGTCTTTCCCTTGGAACAGCAACATGCGCCCCTTTCGTAAGGCGTAGTGTGGGTTCGCCCCGTATAACAGCGCGCAGGCGGTCGGACCAAGCACCCGTGGCGTTGACGACGATCCTAGCACGAATGACATATTGCTCCCTCGATGATTGGTCGGTGACGCGTATTCCTTGGATTGCTCCGTCGGCGATTTCAAACTCCGACATTGCGACGTAGTTAGCAGCCAGTGCGCCGTAACGGTGTGCTGATCGGACGTTGGCCAGAACGAGCCTCGAATCATCGCATTGAGCGTCGTAGTACCGTGCTCCACCCTTCAGGTCCGACTGTCTAATATTTGGTTCTGCACGCAACAGCTCTCGCTTGCTCAGTGTCTTGTGTCGCTTCACATTTCGAAAGAGAGAAAGGATGTCGTAGAGCCAGAGCCCGGCCGTCAGTTTCCACCGGGGAACTCGGGTACCTGCGTGCACTGGAAATATGAAGGAGCGCGGCCAGACGAGGTGGGGGGCGATCTTGAGTAGGGCGCGTCTTTCTCGGCTAGCCTCGAATACTAGGTGGAGATCTCCCATCTCCAAATAGCGGAGGCCACCGTGAATGAGTCGGGAAGATTTGCCGCTGGCTCCCGAACCGAAATCGGCTTTGTCTATAACAGCTGTGCGTATACCCCGCATGGCTGCGTCGCGCGCGATGCCTGCTCCATTAATCCCCGCACCTATGACCACGAGCTCCAGCTGCTCGCGAGCCATTCGCGAGATATTGGAGCGGCGTGTTTCGGCCGAAAAGGAGGTCTCAATCAAGGCAACTGAATCTGGTGTTCGCAGACCCTGCACCTGGTTTATGTGGCATCGCCGGATTCTCGTGTCGGGGATGAATGTACTCGATGTCGCTAGCGGCGGCGGTAGACATGCTATCTCAGCAGCTGAGCTGGGTTGCCACGTTACGGCCGTCGACCGCGAGCCGGAGCGATTCAAAAAAGCACAAGAGTACGCTGACAGTCAAAACCTCACGGTTGAATGGCTGAGCGAAGACCTCAAAACTTATGTTCCTCCGGCGATGGGCTTCGATGTTGTAATGGTGTTCTATTACTTAGACCGACAGCGAATGCCGATCTTTCTCGAAGCCACTAGGCCCGGTGGGTACCTGATATATGAAACGTTTCTCGAGTCTCAGCGTGAGCGGGGTTGGGGGCCGACCTCCCGAGATCATCTGTTGCAGCCCTGGGAACTCCCGAGACTAATCGGGCCGTTTGAAGTGGTGCAGTATAGAGAAGTGGTGGATGTGGCAGGAGATCGGCTGGCGGCGTTAGCGAGCATGCTGGCCCAGCGTCCGTTGCCATAAATCTCGCTTAAGTGTCGCTTAACCTTTGCAGATCTGGTAGCTAGAGCGTTTGACGCTCGCTACCTTATGGAAGAATGACACCTACTAATTCTGGACGCCGCGTCGCGGTCGTAGCGGGATGTAGAACACCTTTTTGCAAAGCGGGAACGGATCTAAAGGGTATTTCGGCGGTTGATCTTGCTAAGCATGCTACGGTAGAGCTCATACACCGGGCCAACCTCGACGGCCATGCCGTTGACGAGATGTTCTTTGGGCAGGTGGTTCCAAATCCCTTGGTACCGAATCTCGCTAGAGAAGTCAGCCTACTTCCACAATTTCCCAAGCACATTCCTGCTGCGTCAATAAACCGTGCCTGCGCTTCTGCGAATGCCGCTATTGTAGACGGCGCGAGCCAGATCGCGCTCGGCAACGCCGATGTTGTAATTGCAGGGGGGGCCGAGAACCTTTCGGACATTCCTATCTTGCACTCGCGTCGGTTCAGCGACCTCCTCGTCGGGTTGAGCAAGGCCAAGTCGTTCGGGGATCGACTAAGACTCGCGACGACTTTCAGGCCGCGGGACCTGGTTCCGGTTACCCCCGCCATCGCGGAACCGTCCACAGGGGAAACGATGGGCCAGTCGGCTGAGAAAATGGCGAAGGAAAACCACATCGAACGGGAAGACCAGGACAAGTTTGCTCTGCGAAGCCATCAGTTAGCGGCCAAAGGCACCGAGGATGGTCGCCTCACAGCAGAAATTGCTCCCATCGTGGTCCGCGACAGAGTGGTGAACACGGACAACGGCATTCGGAGTGACACTAATCTGGAAAAGATGGCGGAACTGAAACCGGTGTTTGACCGGAAGCATGGGACAGTGACCGCCGGGAATTCCTCACCGTTGACGGACGGAGGAGCAGCAGTGCTCCTCATGAGTGAAGAGTCCGCCAAGGCGCTGGGTTATACTCCGCTTGCTTTCATTCGGTCATACGCGGTGGCGGCGCTGGACCCGGGTGATCAGTTGTTGATGGGGCCTGCCTACGCCGTCCCCGAAGCACTAGATCGGGCGCGCATAGTGTGGGACCAACTCGGGCTAGTGGAGATGCACGAAGCGTTTGCTTCGCAAGCTCTATCGAACATCCAGGCGTTTGAGTCCGAGGAGTGGGCGCGGGTGAGGTTGGGAAGATCCGAGCCCATCGGAAAGATCAATTGGGAGAGCTTGAACGTGATGGGCGGGTCTATCGCAATCGGGCATCCCTTTGGCGCAACCGGTGCCAGACTCACTACTACCCTTGCCAACGAAATGAATCGTCGGGACGTGGAGTTCGGTTTGATATCGGTTTGTGCCCAGGGAGGGATGGGATTCGCAATGGTGCTGGAGCGAGCCTGATCATGAGTGCCCTCCGCACGGAGAAGAGTGACGGGGTCATCGTCATCACACTGGATCTGCCGGGTGAGCCCGTCAACAAGATCACTCGGGAACTGCGGCAGGAGTTCGACGATCTTCTCCCACGCGTCGAAGCGGACCCTGATGTCATGGCTGCTGTTCTCATTTCAGGTAAGCCGGGCAGCTTCATTGCGGGGGCTGACATAGATGAGTTCGTCAAGCTGGAATCCCGCGAGCACGCAGAGCAGCTCGTGCGGACGGGACAGAGCCTGATTAATAGGTTTGCAGCATCGACCAAGCCCTTTGTCGCTGCAATAGACGGAGCCTGTCTCGGCGGTGGATTGGAAACGGCGCTCGCGTGTTCCTACCGCATCGCTGCGAGTAGTCCCAGCACCACGCTTGGGCTCCCCGAAGTTCAACTTGGGATTCTACCCGCAGCCGGTGGTTGCCAGCGGCTTCCCCGCCTTATCGGCGTCAGGGCAGCTCTAGACATGATACTGGCTGGCAAAATTGTTCCAGCTAAGAGAGCGTTAAGGCTCGGCATCGTAGACGAGCTCGTGCACCCTGCCACACTGCGGTACGTGGCACTGAACGCAGCGCGTCGCCTCGCCGATGGTTGGCGCCCTAAACGGAAACGAGGCGGCCTTGCCGGTTTGCTGTTGGATGGAAACCGGCTGGGGCGCTCAATCGTGTTCAGGGCAGCGAGGAGGCAGGTCGCAAAGAAAACGGGTGGCAACTACCCTGCTCCTCTCGCCGCGATCGACGCAATCCGGGTCGGCCTGAACCGCGGGCGGAAGCGTGGTTTGGAACGGGAGGCCCAACACTTCGGACAGCTAGCGGTGAGTGAGGTTTCCAGGAACCTCGTCAAGATCTTCTTCGCCACTACCGCATTGAAGAAAGACTTCGGGACAGATGACGAGGGCATCGAGCCCAATGAAGTTCGTAATCTGGGTGTCGTAGGGGCGGGATTCATGGGAGCCGCCATTGGCGGTGTTGCGGTGCTCAGGAGTTCAGTTGACGTCCGGTTCCGCGAAGCGGACTGGGATCGCCTGTCGCGTGGACTCGGCTTTGCGAAAGGGATACTGAAGAGCCGGCTCGAGAGGCGCAGGCTGACGAAGTACGAATACCGGAATCTGGTGCCCCTCATATCGGGAACTACCGATTGGTCGGGCTTTGGGAGGACCGATCTGGTAATTGAGGCCGTATTCGAAGATCTCGGCGCGAAGCATGAGGTTTTCCGGCAGCTCGAAGACGTCGTGGGAGACCGGTGCGTCCTAGCATCAAATACGAGTACAATCCCGATTGCACAAATAGCCAGCGCTACGGAACATCCGGAGCGCGTGATCGGAATGCACTTCTTCTCTCCGGTGGAGAAAATGCCGCTCTTGGAGATCATCGTGGCGGACGAAACCGCGCCGTGGGCAACTGCTACGGCAGTGAATTTCGGTCGCCAGATGGGCAAGACCGTCATTGCGGTGCGCGACCGACCGGGGTTTTGGGTCAACCGTATTCTCGCACCATACATGAACGAGGCTGGTAGGCTTCTTGAGGAGGGCGTGCCGATTGAAATGATTGATCGCCTGATGACCGAATTTGGCTTTCCTGTGGGACCTATCACGTTGCTGGACGAAATCGGATTGGATGTGGCCGGAAAAGCCTCGCGGGTCATGTCCGAAGCTTTCAGTGACCGGATCACAGTCCTGACCGGGCTGCAGAAGATGGTGGACCTCGGGAGACTGGGCAGGAAGAGCGGACGGGGATTTTATAGTTATGAAAAGGGGAAGAAAAAAGGGGTGGATCAATCAGTCTATGAGGTTCTCGGTGTGAGTCCGAGCACACGCAAATCGCAAGGAGAGGTTCGGGACCGGCTCGTCTACTCCATGCTGAACGAGGCCGCGAGAGCGTACGAAGAAAGCGTTGTACGTTCTGCACGGGATGGAGACTTAGGAGCCATTTTCGGAATTGGATACCCACCTTTTCGGGGGGGACCCCTGAGATATCTGGATTCGGTTGGTGCTGCCCAAGCTGTTGATGCTCTTAAGCAGTTAGCGGACTCCTTTGGGGAACGGCTTGCACCGGCTCCGATACTCGAACGGATGGCCGAGACTGGCGCTCGTTTCTACTCCGACAATTGAGCCGGGTGTAGAGTGCTGCGTAACGGTCTCCTCTGGCTGAGTGAACGGTCAGAGGTTTTCGATTTTATAAAGCGAAACGGGATGACCCGGAGGCTCGCGTCGCGGTTTGTCGCTGGCGAAACCCTCTCCTCCGCACTGGCTGCCGTACGGGAAATCAATGGTGAGGGACTCACAGCTACACTCGATCTCTTGGGTGAAAGCGTCTCAACTCGAGAGGAAGCGGTGGAAGCCCGCAATCAGATAGTGGATATCCTCGACGAGATCGCTTCCACCGGTCTAGACGCGAACGTCTCCATCAAACTGAGCCAGATGGGCCTGGATCTGGATTTCGATTTCTGTGCAGACAACGTATGCCAATTACTACGAACAGCCCGTCGGCACGACACATTCGTGCGGATTGACATGGAGAGTTCTCAGTACACTGAGCGAACGCTGAGACTCTTCTACGACAGGCTGCATCCAGAATTTGCTAACCTCGTGGGAGCGGTGATCCAAACGTGTCTGTACAGAGCGCCGCAAGATATTGATGATCTCATATCCTTAGGGGCCAGGGTGCGCCTGGTCAAAGGAGCCTACGCTGAGCCGGTCGAGGTGGCGTTTCCAGCGAAGAAGGATGTGGATGCGGCGTTTGCAGGGCTGAGCGAGAAGTTGCTGTCGGCAGGTAACTACCCCGCAATCGCAACGCATGATGAGAGACTCATAGTGCACAGTCGTGAGTACGCGCGCAGGAACGGCATAGATGCCGACAGGTTCGAGTTTCAGATGCTCTACGGAGTGCGTCGCGATCTTCAGGGGGAGTTGCGGAAAGCGGGATACAACGTGAGAGTGTACGTTCCCTTCGGGGACCAATGGTATCCGTACCTCATGCGTCGCCTCGCCGAACGCCCGGCAAACATCACGTTCATGGCGGGGAGTGTGCTGCGAGAATCGCTACGATGGAAGTGACCGGCGACGCGACACTTGGGGGGTATTTTGCCCAGCATGCGAGACCACCCGCCTTCGAAGGAAGCGATGGGGAGGCGTACTCGGCCGAATTTTATTGTGACGGCGAAGCTACGGAAGACGGCCGATATGGCGCCGCCGTCCTGTTCGTCCGGTGGTCTGGAGGGGGAGAGGAGCCTGTAGGCCACCTCGAAACGGAATACATCTCCTTCGGTGCCACGGTGGAAGAAGCAAGATCCAAGCTCGGAGAGCTCACCCTTGAAGAGGTGAAGCGTCATCTCGATCGTCTGATAGAACGCAGGAGGGAGATTATCTGGTAGTCGATACGCACTTCTATGTGCTATCAACATCCGGCGGTGTTTACCGCGTGATGAGCAACGGGCAGGCGCTCGAAGCCTCACTCCGGGGACGCTTGAAGAGAAGTTCTGCGCGGCGTGTACTAGTGGGTGATCGCGTCAAACTGGAGTTTCACGATGACTCTTCGGTAACCATTGAAGAAATCTATCCCCGGACCTCGCTCCTCAAGCGGCGGAATCCGGGCGAGAAGCGCGGCGCTCGTGAGGTTGCTGCAAACCTTGACCAGGTGTTGACCGTTGGTGCAGTTGCTGATCCGCAGTGGGATCAACAACTCATGAACCGTTTTATCGTTGTTGCAGAAGCAAGTGACCTCCCTGTCACGGTTGTAATCAACAAGATTGATTTGCGGTCCGAACCTGAAAAGCTGGCTTCTGTCTTTCGCACGGTTGGATATGAGGTGCTGCTGACGAGTGCCACCGAGAATGTTGGGATAGACGAACTCCGACACGTGTTGGAAGGGAAAATTTCCCTGTTCAACGGCCCCACGGGCGTGGGGAAGTCGAGCTTGTTGAACGCAGTGCAGCCCGGGCTGAGGCTACGGACAGCTGAGGTGAGCGCCCGCACGAGATCGGGACGGCACACAACCGTTTCCGCCGAGATGCTCCCGCTAGACCGAGGGGGTTTTGTTGTCGACACGCCGGGACTAAGAGACATAGGCCTTTGGGGGATCGATCCCGGCGATGTGGCAGACGCGTTTCCTGAAATCGCCCGCGCCAGCGTTAACTGCAGGTTCGATAACTGTCGGCACGTTGCTGAGCCCGATTGCTCCGTATTGGCCGGATGCGAGGACGGCACGATAGATCCACACCGAGTTGAATCTTATCAAAAATTTCTTGCCGAAGCTGAACGGGCAAGCCGCCATTGGGAGTAGTCGTGTCGGGTGAATTCCTACCGCCCCTCGTCGCTCCGTTTCTGGGAGAACATTACGCAGATTTCGAAGCCCTATCTTCCCTGATAGCACCGCCTTATGACGTCATATCTCCTGAAGAGCGGCAACGATATTTGGATCTCCACCCCAACAGTATCGTTAGGCTCACGCTGCCCAAAGGTGACGATCCGTACCATGAAGCCGCCATGACCCTTTCGGAGTGGCGCGCGAGCGGCGTCCTTCAGATCGATCGCGAGAGATGTGTCTATGTTTTACGGCAAAGCTTCGTCACTCAGTCGGGCAGCGGGTTGGCGAGAACCGGTCTGTTGGCGGCCGTGTCAGTTGAGGGCTATGAGACCGGGCGCGTGAAGCCACACGAACGAACCCACGCGCACGTGAAGGAAGATCGGCTCGCGTTGCTGCGCGCCACGCGAGCGATGTTCGAATCGCTTCTCTTCCTGGCTCCCGATGATTCAGCGCGATTAAAGACTTCGCTGTCTGAGCTAACTGCTTGCGCTCCACTCGCAGAGGCGAATCTCGCAGGTGTCCTCAGCGAGATCTGGAGAATAGAAGGGGCCGCCGCCCGGGATCTGTCGCGGGCTGCACAGGAGTCGAGTATCTACATAGCGGATGGACATCACCGCTACGAGACTGCGTCTGTGTACCGCAGTGAAAATCCGGCAGCCGACCGCACGCTCGGTCTCATTGTACCGCTGGGTGACCCAGGCCTCACGGTGCTTCCCACCCACAGACTTGTTTCTGGAGGACGAATTGATCCGTCAGCCTTGCGGAAAAGGCTGGAGCCGAGATTCGAAGTCGTTCCATTGGATGGCTTGACCAACCCCGTAACAGCGCTGGAGTCGATGTCCCCAGGCGCCACGAAGTGCGTAGTATTACTGGCGGAAGGTAATTTTTGTCTACGGCTGAAGCACGACGCTGACATTGATGATTTTGAGGAGTCAGTCTCTCCCGCAGTTGCGGAGCTGGATGTGGCCCGAATTGACACCCTGGTAGTTGCAGAAATATGCAGGGTTGCTGGCTTGGGCGCGGAAGTTTCGTACTCGGCTGACGTCGGCGACGTCGTGAAAAGCGTGAGGAACGGCCCCCACGCGGCTGGTGTCGTGCTCACTCCGACTTCAGTGGAGGATGTCTTGCGGGTGGCAGATGCGGGAGCGTTTATGCCCCAGAAGGCCACATATTTCTCACCCAAGGTTCCGAGCGGGATTGTCCTACTACCGTTTGGAGAGCATCACTAGAACCAGTTAGGAGGCAGAGTGTCACCCCGCCCGAAGGACCGCATCCTGGCAAACCTGGAAACAATTTTCCGGGAAGCATACGAACAGGCAAAACAAGACGAAGACAGGCAGCGGATGCTTGGCCTGGACTCTTCCTACCAACGGGAACAGTTGTTGTTGGAGGTACTTCTGGATATACGCGACGTGCTTCACGAGGTTGCGGAATCGAAGTCGAAACAATCGGCGATCGAAAAGCTCAGCGCTCTCAAGAAATTGACGAAACTGAAATAGCGCGACCCTTGTCGAGGTGATGTCCAGCCGACCTCCCCCCTTTGGAGGTCAGAAGTTACTTTTGTCGCATGGCAACGGGAACCAAGACCGCCCCGAAGTCGCGCCGCGCGGCATCCAGCAAACTGGAGAAGCCAGATTTTCTTGAATTCTACCGCCTGATGCTGCTCTCGCGGCGGCTGGATGACAAGGAGATCCAACTCAAGCGACAGAACAAGATCTTCTTCCAGATCTCCGGCGCAGGACATGAAGCGGTGCTCGTCGCAGCCGGCAGGGCCCTGAAACCCGAACACGATTGGTTCTTTCCATACTATCGAGACCGTGCGCTGTGCCTCACCATTGGGATGACACCCACTGAGATGTTGCTTTCAGCCGTTGCGGCCGCCGACGATCCGAACTCGGGAGGCCGTCAGATGCCATCGCACTGGGGCCACCAACGACTCAACATTGTCAGTCAATCCAGCCCGGTCGGAACGCAGTTTTTGAACGCAGTGGGCTGTGCCGAAGCCTGGCTTAGGTATTCCAAGCTAGCAGGCATTGAGGAACGCGATGAGAAGTTCCGGGGAGACGAGGTAACGTTTTGCAGTGCGGGCGATGGGACGACGAGCGAGGGAGAATTTTGGGAGGCGATGAACACGGCCTGCAACCTGAAACTTCCCGTTCTGTTCCTGATCGAAGACAACGCTTACGCAATCTCTGTGCCTATCGAGGTGCAGACAGCGGGCGGTTCGATTTCCAAGCTCGTGTCTGGGTTTCCGGATCTACTGATTGAAGAGGTCGATGGATGTGACCCGCTGGCGTCCTACGATGCTATGACCCGAGCTGTAGCTCACTGCCGGGCTCGCAAAGGGCCGGCACTGGTACATGCGCACGTCATTAGGCCTTACTCCCATTCGTTGTCCGACGACGAGGCGCAGTACAGATCGTCGTCGGAGCGGGACGACGATGCCAAGCGCGATCCACTTGTGACCTTTCCGGCCAAGCTCCTTTCAGACGGAATTGCTTCGGAGGACGAGATCGAAGCGATCAAGACCGATGTCGAGGATGAAGTGCAGCTCGCCGGTGATATTGCACTCGCTTCGCCGCAGCCTGAGGCGGACACAATCTATCACCATTTGTATTCCCCAGACGTTGATCCCACGGGGGAACCATTCGATACGGAGGACGATCCGCAGTTCTCGGGCGACCCGGGAACGATGGTCGATCTGCTGAACAAATGCATGGTGGACGAGATGCAGCGGGATCAACGGATTGTGGTTTTCGGACAGGACGTTGCCGACGTCTCTCGGGAACGCTACATCGACGAGGTTAAGGGCAAGGGTGGGGTGTTCAAGGTAACCTGGGGGTTACAGAAGAAGTTTGGCGGAGATCGTGTTTATAACTCGCCGCTCGCCGAGGCTAACATCATTGGGCGCGCGGTGGGGTTGGCGATGCGGGGTATCAAGCCAGTGGTTGAAGTTCAGTTCTTTGACTACATCTGGCCTGCCTACCATCAGATCCGGAACGAGCTTGCGCCAATGCGCTGGAGAAGTAACGGTGCCTTCTCGGCGCCGGTCGTTGTACGCGTTACCTACGGAGGGTACTTAAAGGGCGGTGGGATATACCATTCGCAGACGGGCGCAGCCGTGTACGCGAGTGTCCCGGGGCTCCGTGTCGTATGTCCGTCGACCGCGCTCGATGCCAACGGCTTGCTTCGCACCGCGATACGCTGCGACGATCCTGTGATCTTCTTGGAGCACAAGCATCTGTATAGGCAGACTTACAACAAGGCTCCTTACCCAGGTCCCAATTTCTCTATTCCGTTTGGCAAGGCCAGAGTTGTGCGCGAGGGTTCTGACTTGACCGTTGTGACGTACGGTGCGGTTGTTCAGCGGACGCTAACGGCTGCCAAGCAACTTGCCGAGGAAGAAGGAATCGATGCTGAGGTGATCGACCTTCGTTCGCTCAACCCCGTGGATTGGGAAACGGTAGGGGCATCTGTGCAGAAGACAAATAAAGTCATTGTCGCTTATGAGGATGCGCTGTCATGGGGTTACGGTGCTGAGATATCCGCACGAATCGCTGATGAGTTGTTCGGGTGGCTCGATGCGCCGGTCCGGCGGGTGGCTTCGGCCGACACGTTCGTTGCTTATTCGCCCGAACTAGAGGATGTAATTCTCCCCCAGGCCGAAGACCTGGCCGAAGCTATTAGGGCGCTTAACGCGTTCTGAGCCTTCGATAGTTAGGTCAGGGGAGAGAGGCATGCCTACCGATTGCCTCTTTGATCTCGCCCGCCGCTCCAATCGCGGCATTAATATCAATCGATAGTGCGCGCGCCTGCTGAGTGGCGCGAGTGATGTCATCCAAAACGTCGTTTATTCCCGCAGATCGCAACCTCAGCATATCAAACCGCACGTTTTGGACGGCCAAGACGCACGACTCGAACTGAGACTCGATGTCTGCGCGCCGGCGTATGAGTTCAACCAACGAACCACGCTGACGTTCCAGAAGCTTCAACCTGCGTACAACCTCCGACTCTTGATCGGCCCCTTCAGCCTCCGCCTTGGCGGCGCTGATTCGGGAATCCAGCTCGGCGACGGCCGTCTCGTCTACATGATCTTCCATTTGTTGGAGCGTTGTCCCGAGCTCGACGGCTCTCTGATAGAGACTATCAACCGTCGCAGTGATGTCCGGCAGCAATTCCTTTTCCATAGCGGAGAGCTTGCTGTACATCTGAACGATCGCGTCCCGATCCGATTTCATCTGCTTGACTTGGCCGGCAAACTTACCGAACTCCCCGGTAGAGGGCTCGGGCAGTTGCCTGACGAGCGGAGCACTCGCGATCGCGCCCGTCGCTTCCACAGCGTCACTGGCAGGTGGCCGGTAGATAACGTCACGCCAGCTGTAGCCGGCAGACCAGAGCCGCCCGTAGCGAAGGGAGAGGCCAATGCCCCAAATGGCTGCCGGGAACAGGAACCAGGGTTCGCTCAAGCCGGTCACCACGTTCAGCAGCAAGAGAGAGCCGTTTACCGAGACGTAGGACGCGAACTCGCCACGAAATTTGCGGACCACTGACGGACCAGCGAGGTCGGTCTCTTTCTCTCTCGCTTTTCGCGGTAACGGACGATCCTCCGGCGACGTGCGATCGCGGATACGCCGGGGCTGAGGAGGCCGTCGGGTGCGAGCACTCGGGGAAACAGAATTCCGCTCACGAGCGCGGCGTTCCGGAACCCTCTGCGGTCGGCGTGGACGGTACGGGGCGGCGGATCTGCTCTCAAGAGCTCTCCGCAACGCTTCAGCGGTCGGCAAGCGATCGTCGGCAATTTTCTCGAGACATCGCGTGATGGTCGCTGCTAGTTCCTCAGGACATTCGGGTCGGAGCAGCAAGATGTCGGGAGGCTGCTCCGTGATCTGCTTCATCAGTATTCCCGGAACCGTCGGGGCGTGGAAGGGAAGCTCTCCGGTGATCATTTCGTAGGCTACAACGCCCAGGGAGTAGAGGTCGCTCCGTGCATCGATATCCCCCTCTCCGGCTGCCTGCTCGGGGCTCATGTAGCTGGGTGTTCCGATGGCAACTCCAGTTCCCGTGAGGCCCGTGCCGGAGCCGACTTCGAGCGCCTTTGCAATCCCGAAGTCCGTTACCATCACGCGACGGCGTGGACCCTCCAACAGGATGTTGTCGGGCTTGATGTCGCGGTGAATGATTGACTGGGAATGCGCTTTGCCGAGAGCGTCCGCCGTCTCCTTCATAATGCGCCGAGCCTCTTCGACTGGGAGCTTGGTGCGTCTTCGCAAACGCTGTCCCAACGACTCGCCGTCTACATAACCCATAACGAAGTAAACCATCTCGGCCGCTTCACCGACCGTGTGTATCGGCACAATGTGTGGGTGTTGTAGGCGCGCCGCCGTTTGAGCTTCTCTGGTAAAGCGTTGCCTAATGTCGCTGCGGAAGGCCAGCTCCGGCGGGAGCACCTTTATGGCCACACGCCTCTGGAGGCTTAGGTCCCGGGCCGCGAAGACGATACCCATCCCGCCGCGCCCAACCTGTCCTTCGAGCGTGTAGCTGTCGCCTATCTCAGCGAACAGGCGCTCGGCAATTCTTTGATCGTGTTGTTCCATCATGTAGCAACACCCAGCGTGCGGGGGTAGATTACCCTACCCTCAACAGCATGGCAAGTTTTCTGGCAGGGGTCCTCTACGGATAATGATTCGCAAAGTTAAGGACGAATCGGGCCGCGAATGGTCCGCTGAACGGGTGGGTCGAACGTCCGGCCTAATGTCGCGGAAAGGTCGCGGGGCGCCTGCTCTCGAACCCGCCGACATCATACGATTCAGGTGTCCTAGCCATCCCGAGGAGCCGGAACGCGAAGTGACCGCCAAGGCTGGTCTGCTTGAGGTTCTCTCGGAAGAAGAGCTGGGCGCGCTCTTGAAGACGGCGCCCAAAGTGCCCCAGCCCTAGCCTGGGGTACCGCTACCCTGCCATAACGGCGTTTCATTTGGGAACGTCTGAGGGATCCTTTGCCAATTCCGCCGTGTTTAATCCAATGACGGCATTCTTCTGTGGCATGATCGCTGCAGGGCTGCATATTAGTAACTTGGTGCGGGTTCTCGGGCGAGCCCGGCGAGGATGACTAGCTACGCATGACTGAACAGGAAAATCTTCCACAGAGACTAAGGCTCCCTGTACTTCCGCTGCGGGAGGTGGTGCTGTTTCCCGGTGTTACAGCTCCGATCGCTGCAGGTCGCCCAGGTACGCTCCGTGCGATTGAGGCTGCGCTGAAGGAGGAGGAACGGTTGATCTTCGCCGTCTCCCAACGGGAAAATACCGACGCGGTGCACCCCGACGGCCTTTACACGCTCGGTGCCGTCGCTCGAATTGGGCAGCTCCAACGAGGACTCGGCGGCGTGCAACTACTACTCCACGGGGAGTTTAGGGCCAGCGTTCTACAGTACAACGAGGTTGAGGGATATCTGGAGGCGGTCGTTGCCAGGACCCCCGTGCTGGGACCTACCGACCCTGAAGATGCTGCCTTCGTTGCCCTGTACAAGGAGGTCCGCGAGCGAGCTGCTGAGCTCGGGCAGAAGTCCGGCCTGGGGGAAGATGTAGTAAAACAAGTTATGCAGGAGGTTGAGGAACCAGGTGCGTTTGCCGATCTCGTCGCGGGGTACATCGACATATCCCCTGCCGAGCGGCAAGCGCTACTCGAGGCAATCGGCGTAGAGGAACGGCTCCGGCGCGTGCTCGTACACGTGCAGCGACAGATCGAACTCTTCGAAGTTCAAGAGGACATCAAGTCGAAGGTCCAGGAGGAACTGGGCGAGCGCCAGCGAGAGATGCTCCTGAGGGAACAGCTGAAAGCGATTCGCAAGGAGTTGGGTGAGGATGAGGACGAGAGCGAGAAAGACGAGTTGGTGCAGCGGATCGCCGAGCTCGACCTTCCGGAAGACGTGCGCAAAGAGGTTCAGCGGGAGGTGAAGCGCCTGGAGCGAACCTCCAAGGACTCGATGGAGTCGCAAGTAATCCGTACCTACCTCGAAACGATTGCAGAGTTGCCTTGGGACGAGAGGAGTGAGGAGGATCTGGATCTTAACAGGGCTGCGGAGACACTGGCCGAGGACCATTACGGTCTGCAGGATGTCAAAGATCGCGTCCTGGAATTCCTCTCCGTAAGAAAGTTGAGGAATTCAAAAAATTACCAAGATGCGGCGACGGCTGGCAACGAGGACGACAGGCAGGCTAAGGCGCCGATCCTTCTGTTCGTCGGCCCGCCCGGGGTCGGTAAGACTTCGATCGCAAAGTCAATTGCGAGAGCCATGGGGAGGGAATACGTGCGTATTTCCCTTGGCGGTGCTCGGGATGAAGCCGATATCCGCGGCCACCGGCGAACGTATGTTGGTGCTATGCCGGGCCGGATTATCCAGGGGATGAAGACGGCGGGAACAAAGAACCCTGTTTTCTTGCTCGACGAACTCGACAAGCTCGGTGTCTCCTTCCAGGGGGATCCCGCCGCTGCGCTACTCGAAGTGTTGGATCCCGCCCAGAACGACACGTTTGTGGACCATTACCTCAGCGTGCCGTTTGATCTTTCAGAGGTTTTGTTTATCGCTACGGCCAACATTGTTGACACGATCCCCAGTCCTCTGTTGGACCGCATGGAGACCGTGGAGTTTTCGGGTTATACCGAACGCGAAAAACTGGAAATTGCTAGACGTTACTTGATGCCGCGACAGATCAGTGAGGCCGGTCTGACAGACGAACAGTTTTCAGTTGCCGACGATGCTGTGAAAACTCTGATCTCGCGTTATACGCGTGAGGCGGGAGTGCGTCAGCTCGAGCGCGAGTTTGGCAGGCTCGCTCGCAAAGTCGCTCGCAAGATCGCCGGCGACGAAGTGGACGACATCGCGATAGGAGCGGACGACGTCGCGGATCTACTCGGCCGTCCCAAGGTGAGACTGGAGCAGGCTTTTGAGGAAGATCAAGTCGGGATTGCGAGCGGCATGTACTACACGCCTGCCGGCGGCGACATAATGTTTGTCGAGGTGGCCATTACACCTGGGCGTGGCGACTTGGTGTTGACGGGCCATATGGGCGACATCATGAAGGAATCCGCCCGCGCGGCACTCACGTACGCCAAGACGGTCGGCGAAGAGTACGGTATACCTCAGGAACTGTTTGGCAAAAAGGATGTGCACATTCACGTGCCAGCCGGAGCGGTTCCCAAGGACGGTCCCTCGGCTGGCGTAGCGATGGCGACGGCACTGGTGAGTGCAATGTCGGGACGTCCCGTGCGCCACGATGTTGCGATGACGGGGGAGGTAACGCTTTCTGGTCGCGTCTTACCGATCGGCGGTGTGAAGGAAAAGGTGTTGGGTGCGTGCAGGGCGGGAATCACGAACATTCTTCTTCCCAAGGAAAACGCCGCCGACCTCGAGGATATCAGCGAGGAAGAACGCGTTCGCCTCCGAGTTACCGAATTGGAGACCATTGGCGACGCTCTCGACATAGCTCTGCGCAGGCCCGAGGTGGTCGGGCCAACAGACGAGATACGAACGAGTACCGATCTGGTTGGCTCGTCAGCGTCAGAGTGACAACTCACCACGACACCCACCGGGCGATCAGAGACCATGTCCCGTCAAACCATCGCTCTCGCGCTGCGAGATTCGAATCGAAGAGCGTGGGCTCGAGAATAAAATATCCCAGCAGCATTAGTACGATCTGTCGCGCCACATAGTCGGGTTCCAGGTCATCCCTGATGCGCCCCATACCCTGCCCTACCGTGACGGCCTCCGTGAGCTCAACTACCAAGTGGCTCAACCCTCGGCTGACCGGGCTGCTGCCCTCTCTGATTTCGTGGAGATACAGGCGTATCACGTCGGGGTCGCTGGACAGGTAGGAAAATGCCCGCTCAACGTGTTGCTTGAGCGTTCGGGCAAGTTCAGCTGATCCCTTCGAGTCCAACGGGGCCAGGCTGTAGACTCCGGCCAGTTGGGACCTGACGTGGTCGTAGAGTCCGCTTTTGGAACCGAAGTAGTAGAATATCAATTGCTTGTTGACTCCCGCAGCGGCAGCTATGCGTGCGACCCGGGCACCCGCGAATCCATGACTTACAAACTCTTGACGAGCCGCTGCTTGGATAGCAGCCCGGCTATTTCTATTTCGAGGCACGGTCACACATTAATCTCAACCAACCGGTTGGTTATATATTGGTCAACATTGCCCCGGGCTGAGCAGGAGTCAAGGACTACTAGCGTTCCTGGGTGAAGGCGGCGAAAGCAGCCCGAATGGAGGCAGCCAACACGGGGTTGTTGGTCCAGTACCCGCGAACGCCCCGGGCGTCGAGCCCGGCTGTCAGAGCAGCGTCCCCCGTAAAAAAAAGACAGAAGCGCTGGCCGAAGTAGCGGGTGGCAGCCGCTGGGTCCACCCGGCCCGAGACCGGGACCGGCAGGGTGGGGTCTGTGTCACCCAGCACCCAGAGATCGGTTTCAAGGTCCTCGGCTTGGCGCTTGCGCCACACTGGCAACAGGGAGCGCGTGAGATCTTCCGGGGCGATAAAGCCGACTCGATTACTGGAGCGAGCGGCCGCGCGGCTTACGAGCTGTATCAGTGTGCGTTCCGACCTCACATCTACCACCGAGTCCTCGCCTTCGGGCCCCTTGGAACGGATCTGATGTTCAAGACTATCCAGCTGGCGGTTGCACCGCTCCACTATCATTGCATAGACGGCGTCTGGCCTTACAGCTCGGTACCGATTCGGGCTCTCGCTTACCAACACCGCTCCACCCTTCGCAACGAGGCCGCGCAGTGCCTGGTAGATGTTGGCGCGCGCGATTCCCAAGGAATTAGCGAGGGAATACCCACCCGAGGGTCCCAGCTTCAGAAGTGCCCGGTAGGCAACGTTTTCAGTCGGCGTAAACGCAAACGGAGTAAGGTCTATGTCTTGCATGATTGGAGGTATGTATCGCTACTACTAAGCGCTTATAATAAGAAATTGTCGATAGGGGGGCAAATCGGTGCTATTTCGGATGCTAAGTGTATTCCAGCTCCCAGCCTGCCAGTTTTGCGATCAGAGAGAGTCGGAAGGTTACATCCGCCCTTCGCCGCTCTGCGTTCTTGGCATCTATCTCGAGCGGGTACGCGAAGTCGGCCAGCTTTGAGGGGCTCTTCGCGAATGTTCTCAGCCCCTTGGGGCTCCACACACCATGTTTATTGCAATCTTTGAGCAGTCGCCCCAGGATGCGGTTGGCTGCGGACGAGGATTCGAGCTGGCCAAGGCGTACCAGCAACTCAATCCAGTGGAGCGCGAAGGGTAGGTCTTTGGGGTGCCCGGTACTATCCGCCTTGAGTGGCTCGCCGAGAACGTAAAAGGTGGGCTGGACAACCTTTCTGCCGAACTGCAGCACATAGGTGCGGCGTGGCGCGGGTTTGGCAAGGTAGGAGGCAAGGCGGTCCACAAAGCCGGCCCGTTCCCGCTGGAATCTGGGAAGAAACGCCAGGATGGCGACCGAGAAGATGGTCGGCGGGCGGGCTGCTGGGTTCAACACCCAGCGGGATCCCTTCTTGACAAAGGGGTTCGCCGCCAACTCACTCCGCAAGAAATGGGAGTTGTCGGTGGCGATCCTGTGTGCCGCACCGCGAACACGCGGATCTTCCCATAGCCCCGCGCGTGCGAGAGCGGCCGTCGAGGCTTCCCGCATCAAGCCTCTGGCCCACGGGCCGATCTCAGGGTAGGTCTTTGCAAACTTGCGGAATTCAAACAGGAGCGCCGGATCTGGGTCCCTCGAAAGGATCCGGAACAGCGTGCGGTTTGCGAGTCTAAAGCAGCGTTCGTGGCTCGGAACCCCAAGTTCCAGCAACTGGCGGTACCGTGCGACCGTCCCGACATCGGTAATGCCCTGCGTCTTCGCAGGCGCGATTCCCAGGATGTTGCGTGCCCAGAGACCGTTATGTTGTTGCTTTTTAACGGCTTGTGCGATCTTGCGGTAGGACAGGAGTTCCGCTCGGAGGTCGCCAATTTCGACCTCGGTTGCCGCTCCGTCCGGGAGAATTTCCGTCGAGAGGCGCCAGCGTATCGGCGCGGAAGCGTATGTTTTGAACCAACTTACGGGAACTTTGTGGGTCTTGGGAAGGTCCAGTGACCACCTCGCATTGAGATCCGGGGGGGAAACTATTAGTCCAACGCCGTTTCGGCCAGTACCAAACCGGCCTCCCAACGTCGTTTTCGGTACGTCTTCGGGTAGGGTGTGGGTCGCTCCGGGTGACTACCGGCAGGTTACCAGGTGGATTGTGCTTGGGCGGTTGAGGACGCTCTCGCTCGTGGTGACCAAGATGGTTTCGTCGTAGAAGTCCACCGCCTCACCCTGAAGTTCCACGGCTCCCAGCCAGCAGGGTGGGCCGTCGAGGCTGAGTTCACCGTTGCTCCGCGTAAATAGGTACAGCTCTGTCCGTGTGCGAACTGCTAGGCGGCGGCCACTAGGTGAAATGGCCG
>JAZFQE010000032.1:0-3747 GCA_036444955.1 Gemmatimonadales bacterium | reverse complement strand
TTCTGACCCCCCGCCCCCCCCGACCCTCTAACCTCCCACGACCGTATCCAACAAATCGAACGCAGCTCGGCAAACTGATCCGCCTTCATCGAACGAGGGGTCGTACGCGGAGACCGCTACGGCTCTCACTCGGAAGAGTTCTGCAATCAGACGAACTGCTTCCCTTAATGCCGATAAAGTCAGTCCGTCGGGAGCAGCCAGCGCGTTCGCCCGTCCTTCTGAGGGATCCAGTACATCCAGGTCAAGATGTAGGTAAACATCTTCAACTCGGTCGCGCAGTGCGGCGAGTTCGCTCCTCAACGCCGAGCGCACACGTTGCGGTGTAAGACAGCGTATGCGAGATGCCTCAAGTCGAGCCGATTCCGGTCGATCCACGTCGCGCACGCCGAGCAAAAAGACGTTTTCCTCGGGCACGGGTTGGAATCCTGGGACGCTGTTGGCAAGCTCTCTCCAGCAGTGGCCGGTGAGAATTGCCACGGGCATTCCGTCAAGGAAACCAGTGACGGTCGAATCGGGCGTGTTGAAGTCGGCGTGGCAATCGAACCACAGGACGCCAACACCGACACTTCCGAGCCCCGCGATAGTCCCGATAGACGAGTAGCAAGTACCCGCAAGGATCAGCGGGAATCGACCGCGAGCCTCCGCCTCACGAACTCGATCAGCCAGCAACTCCGCTAGCTCAAAGGCGAATCTGGGTTCGGGTGTTAGCTGGTCGCGCGGTACGTTCAGCACCTCGGAATGCACCTGATGCCCCGCTTGCGTCAAGTGCGACTCAAGGCCTGCATCGAGAAGACGCCGGGGCCCGAGACCCATCCGGACGTCCGGAACACCCGCGTCGTAAGGAACCGACAGGAGTTGAAGTTCCATCTACTCAGTATCTGTCTGGACAGTGTGGCGTCAAGCGCTCTAAGTTAGACAGGTCGAGCCGGAGAAGCGAAGGGAATCGACAGATACCGATGAAGCGCACCGCATTGTACGTGCTGGCCCTAACCGCTCTGATCCCCAAGCAGACGCTGGCACAGCAGCCAGACTTTTCTACCCCTGAAGTGGCCGTGCAAAATTTTCTTGAGGCCGTCGCTAACGGAGATGCGGATCTCTTAGCGGAGTGTTTCGCCGAAGACGCCGAGGGTGAGTTCACACCGATTCGGGAAAAACAACTGGCCGACTCGGACTGGGCCGAGCTCCAGGAGCTGTTCAGGGACGCAGAGATCATCGAGACCGTGATGGCCGAAGACGAATCAACAGCGACGGTTCGGGTGCAGCTCAGGCAGCGGAGTGAGGCACTCTACATGACAATGGAAGGCTCTGCTTGGAAGATTCGCGGGTTCTAGGACCGGCAGCGCGTCGGCGACACGTTCGCTCTTGACGTCACCTGGACCGAGCTGCCTCTTAATGCTTTGGAGGATGCACGGTTCACCTCTGTCTCGGCCGGGCCGCTCCGCTCCTCCACCGAGTTAGGTACACACTTCAGCAAGGGGGGCAAGTTCCATGGAACCTCTGACTCAGGCAATAAAGTGGCCCGTAATAGGTTGGGTCGTAGTCGACGTCATCTTCATCCTAATGCTGTTCGTCGATGGCGTGATGGAGCTCCTCACAATGCCGGTCGCGGCTCCGCTGACCATAGCGTTTGGGGTTTGGGTCGGCTACAGGATGATTGAGCTGGGTGGAAGCTTCGTCGGCGCCATCGTGGCAGGAGTCATTGTCGGCGCGACCTGTGCAATCCTCACGATTGTGGGCATCGGACTAATCCATGGGACTCCAATGGATGCGGTGCTACCGCTGGCGGTGGCCAGTCTGGGCATGAACGTGAGCGGTGCCGTTGTAGGGGGCGGCTTCGCTTTGACCCGGCCCAAGCGGGCTGTCTAGTCCGCGTAAAGAGCGGCACCAGCGAGCAGCCAGTCCCAGATAAGGCTCCGAACCGCGATCCGGGGTGAACGATCGACGGATGCGGGATCGGAGCGGGGGAGTTGCGCCGTCCCTAGGGGTGACTCCCCCGGCTCTCTGCATACGTGGGAGAAAAACGCCCATCGAGTCAATCGGAGAAGGTTGGGGAACTCGTTGCGCCAGATTAGTTTATCGGTCCGGGAGGGCTAGACCTAACTGGTAAGGCAGCGGTCTTGAAAACCGCCGCGCGCGAGCGCTTCGGGGTTGACGGACTTGGCGCTTACGCGCCATGCCGTCCGCTCGCTTCGGGTCGCTTGCTCCGCAAGCTCGCTCAGCTCCGCGTCGAATCCCCGGCCCTCCGCTTTGTAAATCAATGACTTACACACTCCCCCACTTGTGGGGGTTTTGTGTTTGGGCACATTTTTGGGCACATCGGCGTCGCTGACGCTGACTATCAGACGCGTGCCGGAGGCAACGACGTTTCTAGTGTTGAACAACACGCCCCGGCGAGATGGCCAAGATAAGAAATTTAAGCTGACCCTAAAACGGACCATTCAGCTTCCGCCGGCAATCAAACGCAGCGCTGATGTGGCTTGATGTCCTGGCTGAACTCGATGGCAGTCGAATCTACTTCTCGCACCGGATCTCTAATTCCTGATCGTGTACCTCCCCCGCCGCGCGGGCCACGGACAACGAACAGATATATGCAGTGCGGTCTGAGGTCGCGACTGCGCGCCAACCCATCGTATCCGCACGCGCCACGGTCAGAAAAACGTTGGGAGCCGGTCTGAAAAGTGTTGTGTCGAGAGCACTGAGATCGTCGGTGTATTTGCCGCGCCCCTCGTAGTACGCGGTTTCAGCACGGGCGACTCTGCGGAGCTGGGTGCGCATCTCGGTCATATATGCCCTGTCCCTAGCAGGTGGCATTGATGACGAAGCAAAGACGGTGAGCTTGAGCACTAAGAGCGGAGCGGTAGCTCCCAACACCGATGCCAGCGCCGCACGCTTACTGGGCCGCCGCCCACTGCCGGCGACCCGTAGTAAGACAACCGCACTGACAATACCGGCGATGCCGAGGGCCAGGAACGGGAGGCTCATTGGAGGCGCGGCGAAAGCGACGATGGTCGCGTACGCACCCGCGACGACCCCAATTACGGCGAAGGCGCCCGCGAGCAGACGTTTAGCGGGATGAAGCTTGTCAGTCATTAGGTGTCTCCATTGCGCTTGCTAATGCGCCCAAAACGAGCACTGCCGTCGGGTGCATAGGCTTGATATTTCCAAGAAGTGCCCTCGAAGAGTAACGTCTCTTTGACAGTTTGGCAGTTCTGAATCCATCACTCCAGGAGACATTTGGTGATGGTGTGAGACGGCACTCCCCTTCGCCTTGACTCTCTCCTCAGGCACTACGTAACGATTGCACGTCGAGCGAAGCGAGACGAGCACGATTGAACGAGGGAACGAAAAAGGAGTTTGTGCCTACCTCGGCGCGATCCTTGTGCTCGCGCATCCCACGGGCATATTAGCCACTGAAAGACATTCCGGTCGGTGGCCTTTCGTGGCCCCGCCGCCGTAGTAGACGTTCCGTAACGCCCGCCCCGACGACGAGACCCGCTGGCCCACCGACGACGGGACACGTCCGTCTTAGGCAGGCAACGACTTCTAGTGCTGGAAGATCTGGCATGAGAAGCCTTAAACCGTAACAGCTACTTGGAGACCAGTCATGAGAATGAAGCATGTCATCTATGCATCGATTATCGCATCGGTGCCGTTGTTCGCTGGAAGCGCCTCGGCTCAAAGCGCCTCGGCGGAACCAACTTTGTGGGGAATCTACGGCGCGCACAACCGGCACGACTGCCCAGTCAA
>JAZFQE010000031.1:0-17198 GCA_036444955.1 Gemmatimonadales bacterium | reverse complement strand
ATGACGAGGGGAATTGGGTTCTGGTGGTTGGCCACACCCACTGCACGCGCAGCGCCGGGGTTACCGACGGTTTTGGCGATCTCCCCGTACGTGCGTGTCCGGCCGTAAGGGATTTGCTTCAGTCTGTTCCATACCGCCCGCTGGAACTTCGTTCCGTGCGGTCTGATTGCGAACGTGAACCGCGAGCGCTTGCCCCGCGCATACTCCCCGAGCTGTTTTGCAACCCTCTTCTCGAAGGCGGTTCGCGGTTTCCGGCCCGCGCGGCCGTGCAACTCGATTTGAGTGACGGTTTCTCCCTCGACAGTCACCGCGAGATTCACGAGTTCGGTCTTGACTGTAAACGCTACCATACTCCCTCCTAATCGCCCGTGAAATTGGCTTTCCGTTTCTCGAGAAACGCCTGCATTCCCTCGCGCGGGTCCGCGGTGGAGGCCAGCAGACCGAAGTGGTTCGCTTCCAGCAGCAGCCCCTCCTCCAACGACATCTCCAACCCCTGATCCACTGCCTCTATCGATCGTGAGCCGCCTAGCGGTGATAGTCGGTACCATTGCGCGTGCATGGGGCTCCCGGCGACGCGCAGCATATTGGCATACAGTGTGATGTAGGGGTATAGTAACCCGTCCTATGGAAGTTAAAGCAATCGATTGGGGTGCGTCAGGCACCGTGCGACTGCTCGATCAGACTCTGCTGCCCGGTGAGGTCCGCTATTTGGATATCGGGTCCACCGACCAGATGATAGAGGCGATAAAATTGCTGCGGGTTCGCGGCGCGCCACTGATAGGAATCGCCGCTGCGATGGAGTTGGCGGTTGCGGCTGAACGCAGAAGCACGGGCGGCGGGGGATCGGATCAAGCCGCGCTCGAGTGGCTCGACGACACCGCTCGAGGACTGCGCGGGGCGCGGCCCACGGCGGTCAACCTTGCCTGGGCGGTTGACCGGATGGCGGCTCGGGGCAGCGCAGCGCTAGACTCCGGCGGTGAGGAAGAACTGGCGAGTGCGCTGCGTGAAGAGGCGCAGAAGATTTGGGACGAGGACGCTGAGATGTGCCGCGCGATTGGGGACGCTGGTGCGGAGGTCGTGCAGCGAGGGGCCGCGATACTCACTCACTGCAACGCAGGTCGGTTGGCAACGGGGGGAGTAGGTACCGCCCTGGGTGTGATATACGCGGCGCACGATCAGGGCAAGGATGTGCGTGTTTATGTGGACGAAACCCGGCCGCTCAACCAGGGCAGCCGGCTCACCGCGTGGGAGCTCACCGAGAGCGGTATACCCTGTACGGTGATAACCGATTCGATGGCAGCCACGCTCATGGCGTCCGGATCTCTCGACATGGTGGTGGTGGGCGCCGACCGGATTGCGGCCAACGGCGACATCGCCAACAAGATAGGGACGTACGGTCTGGCTGTGCTGGCTGACGCGCACGGTATTCCTTTCTACTCAGCAGCTCCCAGTAGCACGTTTGATCTAAGCCTGGAAGCGGGAAGCGAAATTCCCATCGAGCAGCGTGCTCGTGAGGAGGTGGCTACCGCCGAGGGTGCTGAAGTGTTCAACCCCGCCTTTGACATAACACCTGCACGGCTAATAACTGGGATCATCACTGATCGTGGAATCGTCAAATCCCCGTCGCGAGAATCAATCCGCAAGATGTTCGCCGATCAGGAGAGCGGCGCGACAGCATAGAAACGGGCTTCCTCATACATGAAAACCGTTCTGGCATTGGATCAGGGTACCACCGGCTCCACCGCGTTGGTTATTGGACAAGACGGGTCGGTGTTGGGCAGAGGGTACCGCGAGTTTGCGCAGCACTTCCCGCGGCCTGGATGGGTGGAACACGATCCCGACGAGATCTTTCGCGTAACTGTGGAGGTGGGGAGAGAAGCGATTGCCAAGGCGGGCGTGTCGCCCCCACCCGTCGCGATCGGTATAACGAATCAGCGTGAGACCGTAGTAGTGTGGGATCGCGCGAGCGGGGCGCCGCTTCACAGAGCTCTCGTGTGGCAGGACCGTCGTACCGCGGAGCGGTGCCGCGAGCTGAAGAGCGAGCTCGCCGCCGACTATATCGCAAATCGCACCGGTCTCACCTGGGATCCATACTTCTCGGCTACAAAGATCGAGTGGCTCATGCAAAACGACGGCGATGTGAGGTCGAAGATAGCGGCGGGGGAAGCCCTGGTTGGCACCGTTGACACGTGGCTTGTCTGGAAGCTCACGGGTGGGGAGGCGTTTGTAACCGATCATTCCAACGCGTCGCGCACCATGCTGTACAACATCCGCTCCCGCGTGTGGGACGCCGAGCTGTTGCAGCTCTTCGGTGTGCCGCTTGAGTGTCTGGCTGAGATCCGTGAGTCGTCCGGAGTCGTTGGTAGTGCTCTCTCTCAGCACTTCGGCTCGGAGATCCCGATTGCTGGAATAGCGGGAGACCAGCAGGCGGCCCTGTACGGGCAGGGGTGTTGGGAGCCCGGTCGCGCCAAATGTACCTACGGAACCGGTGCTTTCTTACTCTTCCCGATAAGCGGGGCACTGGAGATTCACACGGCCGAGACGGGGCTGCTGACGACTGTCGCGTGCGCAGCCGATGGCTCGCCTGTGTACGCCGTGGAGGGATCGGTGTTCATTGCCGGCGCCGCGATCCAGTGGCTGCGGGACGGGCTGGGTTTGATCGCGAGCGCGTCGGAAGCAGAGGCGATAGCAAGCAGTGTCGCGAGTTCGGACGGCGTGTACTTCGTGCCCGCTTTCGTGGGTCTGGGAGCGCCGCACTGGGAGTCGGAGGCGCGTGGGACCATAGTCGGTCTCACACGCGGTACGACTCGGGTGCATCTCATAAGGGCGGGGCTCGAGGCGATGGCATACAGCATCCGCGAGCTGCTGGACGCCGTCACCGGAAGCGTGGGACTCGAACTCGCTGAGCTCCGGGTTGACGGGGGCGCAGCCGCAAACGACTGGCTGATGCAGTTTCAGGCCGACACGCTCGATGTTCTTGTCTCGCGCCCCGACGTGGTCGAGACGACCGCCCTGGGGGCCGCCGGGCTGGCGGGTCTAGCCACCGGCGTCTGGGAAAACGCGGAACAGTTCATGCAGGGCCGCTCATACACAACCTTCTCACCCGGCTCCGGCAACACAATTGACTACGCTGGCTGGCTCCGCGCCGTGAGCAGTGCGCTGCACTGGGCACGTAACCCGGATACGGCTAGTTTGCAGGAGACCAAAACTCTATCTTAAGGGTATCTTCAGGATGCCCTGGTTATTATGCGGGAGCGGATTCGGTGCGTTATGAAGCCTAGGAACAAATTCGTGATTGGAGCGTCGTTGATCGGCCTGACGGTCGGCTATCTGATGGCGGCTGGCATCAAGGACACCGGCGTCTATTTCCTTACGCCGAGCGAGTTGGCGACCAAAATTGCTGAGGACCCGACGTTTTACGATATCGGACTGAAGATGGGTGCGACCGTGGTACCCGGCTCCATTGTGCGGGAAACGGCGACACTGGTTTCGTTCCGGGTGACGGACGGCGAGCAGGAATACCCCGTTGTCTACAAAGGCTTCCCGCCCGACACTTTTACAGATAGTGTGGAAGTCGTGGTTGAGGGTCGTCTCTCGCGGGAGGGGACGTTCCAGGCGACGACCCTGTTGGCCAAGTGCGGTTCGCGCTACGAGGCCGTCCCGACCGCGTAGCAGCGGCTAACTTCCGATGACGATACTGGGGCAAATCTCCCTCTGGTTGGCCCTGCTTCTGGCTGTTTGGGCAGTCATCGTGGGGTTCCTCGGCGGCAAGAGCGGTCGGCCCGAGCTGATCCAGAGTGCGCGCCGCAGCGTTTACGCGCTGGCAGCTGTGTTGGTCGTGGCCTCCGCGAGTCTCCTGGTCGCTCTGCTGCGCCACGACTTCAACGTCGCATACGTGGCAAGCTACACCAGCTCTAACCTTCCCACTGTATATACGATTTCAGCTTTTTACGGCGGTCAGGCCGGTAGCCTGCTGTTCTGGGCCGTCGTCCTCAGTCTCTACGCCGCGGTAGCCCAGTGGTTGACGCCGAAGAAGTACGCCCATCTCATGCCGTACGTCGGGGGCGTTACGTCAATCGTCGCGTTGTTTTTCATCGTAACGATGCTGTTCGCGGACAGCCCCTTCGAGCGGCTTCCGTTTACACCCGCGGAGGGGCAGGGGCTCAATCCGCAGCTTCAGAATCCGGGGATGGTGATTCACCCGCCCATGCTTTACTTGGGGTACATCGGGATAACGATTCCCTTTGCCTTTGCGGTAGCGGCGCTCCTCTCCAAGCAGCTGGACACGGGATGGCTGCACGCCATCCGCAAGTGGACGCTGTGGTCGTGGATGATCCTCGGCGTCGGCATCACGCTGGGAATGTGGTGGGCGTACGTCGAACTCGGGTGGGGTGGGTATTGGGCGTGGGATCCGGTGGAGAACGCAAGCTTGCTGCCGTGGCTTACGATGACAGCCTTCCTTCACTCGGTCATGATCCAGGAGAAGCGGGGCATGCTCAAGCGATGGAATATGATATTGATCGTGCTGAGCTTCATGCTCTCCATATTCGGCACGTTCATCACGCGCAGCGGCATTATCTCCAGCGTGCACTCGTTCACTCAGTCGAGCGTGGGTTACTTCTTCCTCGTGTTCCTGATTCTCTCGGCGATTGGTTTGACGTGGCTGCTTGTGAGCAGACTTCCGCTGCTCGCGCCCGAGAGCAAGCTCGAGAGCATGGTCTCGCGTGAAGCGAGCTTCCTGTTCAACAATCTGATACTCGTGGGCATGGCCTTTTCGATCCTGTGGGGAACGCTCTTTCCGATTCTCTCGGAGTGGGTGAAGGGCACCAAGGTCGCCGTCGGCGCGCCGTTCTTCAATCAGGTGAATATCCCGCTCGGGCTGCTGTTGTTGGTGCTGACGGGCATTGGGCCGGTGATCGCCTGGCGGAAGGCAAGCGTGCGCAATCTAAGGCGTCAGTTCGTGGCGCCGGTTGCACTCGGCGTCATCACCGGTGCCATTCTAGTGGTGCTCCGATTCGACGACTTTTACTCAGGTGTTGCCGTCTCGTTCGGGGTGTTCGTAGTCGTGGCTATTTCACAGGAGTTCTGGCGGGGCGCGGGGGCGCGTCACAGGCTACATGGCGAAAACTATCCGCTTGCCTTTGCCCGCCTCATTGCACGTAACCGCAGACGATACGGCGGCTACGTGGTTCATCTCGCTATCGTTACCTACTTCGTTGCGTTCACGGGCATGGCTTTCAAGACCGAGATAGAGACTTCCCTTCGGCCCGGTGAAAGCGCCACGCTGCGTTCGCCCTTCGGACACACTTACACGTTTACGCACATCGGCATCTCGCAATACGACGCTGCCAACCGGTTCGTTACCGCTGCGTCGGTTGAGGTGCGAAAGAACGGCGAGCGGGTTGGAGTGATGAGAAGCGAGCGGCGGCAATACTTCACAGCCAGTGGGCTTGGCAGACAGTCGTCCTTCCAGCCGGCAACGGAAGCCGGAATTGCTAGCGGGTTGAAGGAGGATCTTTACATCGTATTTGGGGGTTCAGTAGGTGGAACCGAAGAAGCGGTGTATCGCTTTACCATTAACCCGTTGGTGTGGTGGGTCTGGTTTGGTGGCTTGATGCTGGTTGTTGGAGGAACCGTCGTGATGTGGCCGTCCAGCAGGTTGGCGATCGCACACGCTAGGCCCGTTGCGGGCTATCGAGCTGCGCTCGTCGGGATCGAGGTATGAGGGTTTTTTCGCGCAGAGAAATGGTCGGCGGAATATTGAGCGCGTTCGTTCCCGCGTCGCTGCTGGGTGTGCGGCAAGAGCGCCGTACGCATGAAACTGCGCAGGATGCCGGGACTGACGATCCCTTGCCGACACTCCGGTACGTCCGGCAGGCCGGGATGCGGGAGCGTATCACCGACTGGGACAACGAGCCGCGCGTGATCGCGATCGAGAAACGGTTGCGCTGCATGTGCGGCTGTAATCAGAGCATTTATCAGTGCAGAACGACGGACTTCACCTGCCCGCTCTGGCCGATAACGCATCCACGCATAGTGTCACACGTCCAGGACGGCCGGACGGCACAGGAAATAATCGACACGTTCATGGCCGAAGATGGCGAGGCGGTGTTGATGGCGCCGATTCCCGTCGGATTCAACCTCACGGCCTATTTCCTTCCCGGCGCAGTGATTGCGCTCGCCGGTAGCGGGATGCTATGGGTTTTGGGTCGCCGCGCGCTGCGCGCGCGGGCAGTGGCTAGTGAGGCGGTTGAAGATTTCGATCCGGATGTTGGACTTACGGGCGAGGAGCAGGAGTCCATACGCGCGGAACTGAAGAAGCTAGATCTCTAACGTGCTCGAGCTGGCGGCAGGAGTATTGGTTGCGCTTGCGGTGTTGGTGCTCGTATTGGAACCGCTGATGCGAGGTGCTGGAGGTCAGGCGTTCAGCAGTGGGGATTCGACTGACGTTCCGGAGTTTTTTGATCCCGAGGAATCCGACTCACCTAAGTTCAGGGCGCTTACGGCACTGCGAGAGATCGAATTTGACCGCGCGACGGGCAAGCTCTCGGACGAGGACTACGCCAAGTTGAAAGCGCAATACTCCGCGGCGGCCTTGGAAGCGATCAGGGCTGAAGAGACAATCGAGTCAGCGGTACCAGATCCTCCTGATGATCTGGCCGAGGAGGCGGTTGAGAGAGCAAAGTCAGGCGCGGGTGTGAAAGACTGTCCGGTCTGTGGACGTTCACCCCAGTCGGATTCGGTTTTCTGTTCTACATGCGGGTGTTTTCTCGCTGCACCCGAGCCAAAGCCCAGGTGTGCGAGTTGCGGCTCAGCTGTGCAAATCGAGGCCACGTTTTGTGGGCAGTGCGGTTCTCAGACTGCAATGCCGCAGTTGGTCGGCTAGAGACTCGAACCGCCCGACCCCTTCCTAAAACTCGAACTGTTCCATCCGTCGCAAGCCGACCCTGAGGGGAATGACCGTCGCCAGGCCGCATATAATTACTACGGCCGCAAAGGCGATGATCATCCCGGGAGTGACTGCCACCGGTAGACCTAGGAACGTGGCTTGCAGATACCCATAGATCGGTACGGCCTCTATCACGATGACGGTCGCCAGTAATACCAGCGTCGTCATCATGAAAACCAACCCTCCGAAGGAAGTGGGAATCTGAGCGGCGTTCTCCGTCTCGAACTGAGGAAACAACGCGCCGAATCCCAGAGCCATCGCGCTGATGGAAAGCGTCAGCAAGATGATCGTACCGATTCCCACGCCCATCATGAACGGAGTCGCGTGAAGCAGGACGTTGGTGAACACCGTAATGATGAGCGCCAGGATCAATAACGGTATCGTACCGACCCAATATTTGGACCAGATCAGTGCGCGCAGATCAAGTGGGCTGGATCGTAGCAGCCACATCTGGCGCCCCTCCAGAGAGATCGCGGGGAAGATGAAACGCGCTGCTATCGACGCTAACACGAATCCCGCCAAACCCAGGTTGAGAAACGATATGACTGACACGAGGAAGAATGGAACCTGCTCGCCGGTGAACAGCGGAAGCGCGCGGATGTTGAACAGGTAAATTATTACCAGGACGCCAAGCAAAATGAGCTGGCTCCACTGCGTGGTGTCGCGGAAGAAGAGCTTGATGTCCTTGATTATGAATTCCCGTTTGGAAACCGAAAGGGGGCGCATGATCGGGTCCAAGATTCCCCGCCAGAACCAACCCTTCACGAAACGCTCGGACCCTTCCTGTGCTTTCGTGTACCCGTGTGAGTAAATTGCACGGTGCAGCAGCGCACCCAGTACTACGAACGACGCCGCAGTGCTCCACAGCACCAGGATCGGTAGAGCGTCGAAATTCCGTCCCATGAGGGCATTCATGATTCCGGCGGTTGCCCACTCGCTCGGCAAGAACGGCGAGGTAGGGGTGCGCAGCACGGTGATGAAGTCGAGCAGGTTCTGAAACCCTTCCGGGCGGGCCAGGCGCTCGGGCCGAATGACACGGAACAGTAGCACCAGCACCCCCGCTGCACCCACCGCTATCACTGATAGGATGTCTCTGGTTCTTCGAGCCGGAAAGACGTTCACGAGAATGAGCGTTGCTGCGCTGCCTATTACAGCGGGTATGATGAGTAATGGCACAAAAAGAAACAGGGCGAAGAGTCCGAAGAGCAATCCACCGCCGAACACGACCCAGTATGCTGTTAAGATCGGTACGGCCATGAGCGCCACCATCCACGAGCTGTGCAGCAGCGTCTCGCCCAGCTTGGCCAGATAGAGGTGCAGCCAGTCCACCGGCGACGAGACGAGCAGCTCCAGATCGTGGGCTAGGAAGAACGACGAGAGTGCGGTGATGACGTTGGAGAGTAGCAGAATCGACATGAACGAGAGTAGTACCAAACCGAGCAGTTTACCGGCAAGCAACGGCCCGATCTCTTCGACTCCACGGAAGTAGCGCAGCATCCGGTACATGACGCCGAAAGCCATCGTCCAGAATAGCAGGCCGACGCTGCCGATTAAGATCGTCTTGCCGTTCGTGCCGCTTTCCCGGTGGCGCACGCGCGCCATGAAAGTCTGCCACTTGGGGAGCAGGATGTGAGCGAACGTCACTCTATTTTTCCAGAATCGCTGCCAACTCTTTTTCCGCTGCGCCGCCGGTCACCTTGAGGAACAGTTCTTCGAGAGAAGCGTCGCCGGCCGCGGTCTGATTGCGCAGGTCCGCCATGCTCCCGCTCGCAACGATCTCCCCCTGCTGTATGATCGCCACTCGGTCGCACATGGCCTCGGCAACCTCCATCGTGTGTGTGCTCATCAGCACAGTGCCGCCCTTGTCTACGAAGGCCCGGAAGATGTCTTTCAACAGCCGGGCAGCGCGCGGATCGAGTCCGACCATCGGTTCGTCTACCACGATCACTTCCGGCCGGTGGATGAGCGCGCTGGAGATTATCAGCTTCTGCCGCATCCCGTGACTGTACGCTTCGATCAACTCGTCCTTCCACACCGTCAGCTCGAAGAGTTGGAGCAGCTCATCAATTCGCTGCTCGACTATGTTGCCGTCTTGGCCATACAAGGCGGCAACAAATCTCAGGAACTCGGCGCCGGTGAGCTTCTCATACAAGAACGGGCGGTCCGGGATGAAGCCGAGTCTCGCTTTGGCGCTCATCGGGTCGCGCGACAAATCGTCCCCGCCCAGGAATACACGTCCTTCAGTTGGTCTCAGAATTCCCGCAATCATCCGCAAAGTCGTGGTCTTGCCCGCGCCGTTAGGTCCCAGAAAGCCGAACAGCTCCTTATGATCCACATGCAGATTGATGTTGTTCACGGCGGTGAAATTGCCGTATTTCTTCGTCAGGTTCTCGAGGCGAATCATTGGTTAACTCCGCACCTCTAAAACGTTGAGCGATACTCGACCGATCAAGCGGATGAGTTCGACTTGTCGTGCAAGCCCGCCGATCGTGAACCGGATGTGCGCTGCGTCTGCGGGCGTCTGGCCAAAGGTTGGGTCGAACGCCACCCACCCACGGAGATAGACCTCGGGCCAGGCGTGGTAATAGAAGTTTCCGTCCAGGTAGACGAGCCCAGCCGCGGTGCGTGCGGGCAGCCCGGCCGCGCGTGCCAGAGCGACGAACAGAACGGTGTGCTCGTTGCAGTCACCCCGCCTGGATTCCAGAACCTGCACGGCGCTGGGAACGCCGACGGTTACCTGCTTGCTCAATTCGTCGTGCACCCAGCGATTGATTCTTTCCGCCGCGCGCCGCGCGTTGCGCCTCCGGCCCACTATCTGCCTGGCCAACGCCTCTATCCTGGTGTCGTCACTTTGAATCAGAGGTTCGGGTTGCACGAAACGATGGAGCGCGCGAGACAGGTTCGGCAGGAGCCGGTCGGCGTCCAGGTCAGCGGATTCTTCTCGCGATATGATCAGCGTGTCTCCATGGAGCCGCTGCCGACCGCCTTCCAGGTCAAATCCTTCGAGACTTACGCCTTCGATCACGATCTTCAGCTGTGAGACTTCATCTGGCACCAGCGAAACGTTGGAGGCGATCGCCGTCTGGCTTATTATGTCCGTCTGCGTTGCTGATGGGTCGCGCTCGCTGAGCCGGAAATTCTCGTAAGCCAGCTCGTACACTGATCTCGAGATCTCTAACCCGATCGGCGAGCGAGAGCTTACGGTGCGTCCAAGATCGTCCACCCACGTTACGGTTTCCAGATTGCCGGACCGCTGTTCGAGGCGCCAAGCGTGCAGAGTATCCCAACTGATCGGCCGCCACCTCAACGCGGTTGAATCGAATACGGCGCTGTCGGGCAGGATGAAGGTAGAGTCACCCGTTACAGCGATCTCTATCAGGCGTTCTTGGAAGAGCAGGGGGTCGTAGATCGTGATCGTGTGTGAGTCGCCCACTTGGAGGCCAGGTCCGAAGGTGAGCCTCATGGGGAGGTACGCGGGCAAGACTATCGGCCGGGACAAGGGAATTCGTAGTGAATCCCTCCCGCTCTCGGTCTCAATTTCGATCGCCAGCAGTGAGTCCTCTATTACCTGGCCCGTTGCAACGAACCGAGTGGCGTCACCCTGTATCGCCGCCTCGAAAGCTTTCAAGCTCAGCGTCCTCGATAGCGTCGCCTTGGTTTGGGCATGGATACGCTGAACCGAGCCCAGCACGGGCACATAAATCTCGAGGATATCGCGGACGTCGATGCCGTCAGGGACGGTATCGATCGTGTTTGAGGCAAACCCGATCTGCTCGCCGTTCAGGGAAACGGAGTAGAAAGTCGCACCGGGCGGAACGTTGAGCGCGCTTGCCGCCAACAACTGCGACTCGGGGCGGAAGTATTGGCGCCGTACAAGCCACCCGACCGCTCCCAACCACACGCCCAGTACCAACACTGCTAGACCGCGCCGATTCACCTATTCCATCTCCCGCTGCAGGGCGTCGAACGTATCTTTGTCTTCGTCAGTATCCACCACGATACACACCTCGGTCGGGTAAGTTGCTTCCCTCTCGTGGTCCACAATTACGTCGAGCATGATCCGTGCGGCTTCCTCCAATGCGAGGTTGCCAGGTCCCACTCCAATCGGTGGGATAGCGACCCGCTCCAACTGCCAGGAGCTGATCTGGCGCAGCGCGCTCACCAAAGCCTGCCGCACACCCGCGCCCGTAACTGGTTCCCCTCTGCCCTGGATGACCGCGTGAATCACGAAATCCGCGGCCAGCTCGCCCGCGCCCGTCACGACCGCCGCCCCCACGCCGAGTTCTTCTTTCACAGCCAGCTGGTTGTGAAAGGCAGGGCCTGCGACCTTCTCAATGTTACGGAGTGCCGAGGAGATGGGTTCCAGAGTGGTTGAAGATGGTCGGACCACCGCATCCGCACGCACGAACGCGAGGTCATCGACCATCACGCGGATCACGCTTTAACTTCGCGCGACCGGCGGTACATCTGGGCTGCTTCGTCGGGTCGGTGCAAGCGGTCGAGAACGATGCCCATGCCGCACAGCGCATTTTGGTGATTAGGGCTGAGTTCGACGGCTCGTTGGAAGGCTTGGAGGGCACCTTCCAAATCATCAACATGATTGAGTGCCTCGCCGAGATAGTAGTAGGCTGCCGCCCGGCCCTGATCCAGCTCTATCGCCCGGCGCAGCTGCGGCACGGCCTCGCTCCATAATCCCTTGCGGGAATACACCACTCCCAGATTGTAGTGGGCCTCGACGTTTCCCGCATCCGCGTCCAAGACCACCTGCAAGTCGCGTTGGGC
This sequence comes from Gemmatimonadales bacterium, assembly GCA_036444955.1. Taxonomy (GTDB): domain Bacteria; phylum Gemmatimonadota; class Gemmatimonadetes; order Gemmatimonadales; family GWC2-71-9; genus B16T1B5. The sequence goes on along the minus strand of JAZFQE010000031.1, from coordinate 5,467 downwards.
TTGGGCGTAACGCCCCACGGTGCCCAAGACGGCGGCTCGATTCGACAACAGCATCGCGTTGTCAGGCTCCCGCTCTACACATTGATCGAGCTCGGTAAGCGCCGTCTCGTGATCACCCATCTCGTCGTAGATGAGGGCCAGATTGTTTCGCGCCTTGACGTTGTCAGGCTGGAGCTGCAACACGTGGTTGTATCGCCTGGCTGCAAGATCCAGCTTGCCTTCCCGGGCGGCGTCCCGAGCACACTCGTACAGCACGTCGGCGCCCACGTCGAGGTCAATCGGATCATCCGTGGCATCGCTAGCAGCCTGCCTGGTACGCTTTACAACGGAACTCCGAGTCGGAGCCTCGATGCTGCCAGGGGATTGGAAATCGGTCGCCGCCGGGACGAACCCGTCCTCCGCGATTTCAAAGTGGAGCCCCGCCTCACCTTCGGCGCTGAATTCCTCTATCAGCTCGAGTGAATCAGGGGCGGAGTCAGCAGCTGCATCCGAGGATTGCGCCCGCTCAGCAGCTAGTTCAGCGGTAACGTGACGGCGACGTCGACGACGTGGGTTCATCTCATCCTTCTCCGCCTGTTGCTGTTTCTTGTGTGATCCAGTCGAGATAGGGGGCCGAGCCAAGGCTTATGGGTAGGGCCACAATTTCTGGAACATCGTACGGATGTATCTCGCGAATCGTCTCTTCTAATTGCGACCAACACCTGCCGTCAGTCTTGAGAATCGCAAGAGTTTCTGCCTCCTCTTGGATCTCCCCCTGCCATCTGTACATGGATGTAGCTCCGGGTACCAGCGTTCCGCACGCGATAAGCCCCTTCTCAACAAGCTGCCCGACCACCCGCTTTGCGTCGCCCAGATCCGCAAAGGTAGTGAAAACGACCAGGTGCGAGGTTTCACTTTGGGCCATAGCCACCTCGGGGCTGCGTCTGCGGGGCCCTCAAATTACGGCTTGGACACCCGTGGTGCAAGCACGTCCGCGGTCGGACCGTTGACCTAAGCTTCAGATTTTCCGTACCTTCAAAGGCTATGCCCCAAGACAAACTCATAGTGCGCGGAGCCCGAGTCCACAACCTCCGCAACATATACGTCGAGATCCCTCGAAATAGTATGACGGTGATCACAGGATTGTCAGGATCTGGCAAATCATCGCTCGCGTTCGATACGATCTATGCCGAAGGCCAGCGTCGCTACGTAGAATCTCTCTCGGCCTACGCCAGACAGTTCTTGGGACTCATGGAGAAGCCAGACGTAGACTCCATAGAGGGCCTGTCTCCAGCCATCTCGATAGGACAGAAAACATCGGGTCACAACCCACGCTCGACCGTGGGCACTGTGACCGAGATATACGATTACCTGCGGCTGCTCTGGGCTCGCGTGGGAGTTCCTCACTGTCCCAACGACGGTTCCCCCATTCGGCGTCAGAGCGCCACCCAGATCACCGATGCCATCCTGCGATGGCCGGAAGGCACCAAGATAGAGGTCCTCGCCCCGCTTGTCCGCGGCCGGAAGGGTGAATTCCGGGATCTGTTTGATGCGGCCCAGCAACAGGGGTTCGTGAGGGTCCTGATCGATGGTGATATGTACGACCTGTCGGATCCCCCCCGACTAAATCGGAGGCTGAACCACGATATCGCGCTCGTGGTGGACCGCCTAAGTGTCAAGAAGATGGACCGCAAGCGGCTTAACGATTCCGTCGAAACAGCGCTGCGCGCAGCCGACGGCGTTGCTGCAATACGCCGCTATCCCAAGTCCGGCCGGGGAACGGGTAAGTCGGTCTTGTTCTCCGAGCGATTCTCCTGCCCGAAATGCGGCTACTCGCTCGCCGAACTGGAACCACGCCAGTTCTCGTTCAACTCGCCGTTCGGAGCCTGCTCCCGGTGTGGTGGGCTTGGGATCACGCGAGAGGTGAGGGAGGAGCTCGTCCTTGCCGATCCGAGGATTTCTATTCTCGAGGGTGTCGTGCTGCCATGGGGCGAACCCTCCGGATACCTCAGGACGGTGGTAATCCCCACGCTCGGCCAAACATTCGACTTTGATGCCAAAGTGCCGTGGGGTGAGCTGCCGGAGAAGGTGCAGCAGATCCTGTTGCAGGGAGATACGGAACGCACGCTCATGTTCCGGTCCCGGAGTTCGCGGAAGCGCGACTACGAGGCGAAGTGGGAGGGAATCCTAAAGAACGTTGAGCGGCGCCATCAAGAGACCTCGTCCGACGCGGTCAGGTCCCAACTCGAGCAGTTCATGGCCCAGGTGGAGTGTGAAGCCTGTGAGGGCAAGCGGCTCACGCCGGAGAGCCTGAGTGTGCTGTTGGCTGGAAGGAGCATCGGAGAGATCGTTGATCTGTCAATCAGCGAGTGCCTGAATTTTTTCAAAACGCTTCCGCAGAGGGGAAAGAACAGCCGCAGTGGCTTGGACCGAGAGGTGGCTGGTCCGATACTGCGGGAGGTCACCGAGCGGCTCAGTTTCCTGCGCGATGTCGGCCTAGAGTACCTGACCCTCGGGCGAGCCGCCACCACGCTCTCGGCAGGGGAATCCCAGAGGATTAGACTGGCTACCCAAATCGGCAGCCGTCTGGTAGGTGTTCTCTATATCCTCGACGAACCGTCGATCGGTCTGCATCCGAGAGATAATTCGCGACTGCTGGCAACGCTCACCGGTCTGCGAGATCTGGGAAACACTGTGCTGGTAGTCGAACACGACGAGGAGACTATCCGCTGTGCCGACCATGTAGTGGATCTAGGTCCCCGGGCGGGCCGAGATGGGGGTAACGTTGTTGCGCAAGGCGACGTACGTGAGATCGAACAGACGGAAGCATCGCTCACGGGTAGGTACCTGAGGGGTGACCTGAGGATCGAGGTTCCCACGGGCCGCCGCAGTGCCGATGGGGGGCGTGTGCTGCGAGTGGTGGGTGCCGCCCAGCATAACCTGCGTAGGATTGACGTCGACTTCCCGCTCCGACGCTTCGTGGCCGTTACCGGAGTCTCGGGCTCCGGTAAGTCCACATTGGTGACGGATATTCTGTACCGCGCGCTCGCGCGCCACTTCTACCGCTCCAAGGTCTTGCCTGGTGCCCACTCGTCTATTGAAGGACTCGACGAAATCGACAAAGTGCTTGACATTGATCAGAGTCCCATTGGCAGGACTCCGCGTTCCAACCCGGCTACCTACACGGGGCTGTTTACGCCCATACGGGAACTCTTTTCACAGCTGCCGGAGTCTAAGCTGAGGGGGTACGGCCCCGGGCGGTTCTCGTTCAATGTGAAGGGCGGTCGCTGTGAGTCCTGTCGGGGAGATGGATTGGTGAAAATCGAAATGCACTTTCTCCCCGACGTGTACGTGTCCTGCGAAGTGTGCAAAGCAAGACGCTATAACCGCGAAACGCTCGATGTCAGATACAACGGCAGATCGATAGCGGATGTATTGGACATGACCGTTGCCGATGCATTGGAATTTTTCCAACACCAGCCGCGGATCAGATCCAAGCTGGAGGTACTGAACGACGTGGGGTTGGGCTATATACACCTCGGTCAGAGTGCGACTACGTTGTCGGGTGGAGAGGCTCAGCGCGTGAAACTGGCGACGGAGCTGAGCAAGAGAGACACGGGGCGCACACTGTACATCTTGGATGAGCCCACTACCGGGTTGCACTTCGAGGACGTTCGGCTCCTGCTCACCGTGCTTCACCGATTAGTGGACCGCGGCAACACGGTGATTGTGATCGAGCACAATTTGGACGTGATTAAGACGGCGGACTGGGTTATAGATCTGGGTCCCGAGGGCGGGGCCGAGGGAGGAACAGTTGTCGCTGCAGGTACTCCGGAAGAGATCGGATCCGTAGAGCGCTCGTATACCGGACGGTTCCTGAAGCAGGCGTTGAAGCGCTGAACTGTGTAGCTTTGGTAGGCTGGGACCCATGGAAGATATCCTTGCGGTAACGTTAATTTTTGGGGGTGGAGCGGCTTTCCTCCTCGCCATCTCTCCGATCGGGAAGGCGATTGCTTACCGCATCAAAAGGATAGGAGCTGCTGATGGGGAGATGGTCGAGGACCTGCTGAGCGACCAGCGGGCGATTATCGAGGAGCTCGAGGCGGTTAAGCACGAGATAGCTGATATTCACGAGCGGATGGATTTCACGGAGCGCCTTCTCACCGACGTGCGCGAGAAAGGACGGCTGGGCCAGCCGCAGGATGTCCAGAAGTGAAACTGCCCCGATGGGTTTCCGTATTCATTAGTATGAGTATTCGTTACTATTGCATCTCCGTCGGCCGGCACGCCCGGGGGTTTCTGGGAATTCCCGGCCACTTGGGGACGGTGCTTGCAGGCGGTCCTGGAGCTGGCGTGACATCTCACAGGGAACCAAGTTTGGGATTCGCACGCTTTTTGTATGACTCGTAGCAGGCCAGACGCATGTTCCTAGCTATAGCTCTGATCGCTTGTGGCTGGTGGTTTTTCCAATCGCCGCTTCCCGGTGCAATTGCTGTTTCCCTGAAAGAAAAGCACGGGCATCATGCGAGCGCCGAGATAACGGACGCAGTGGACATGCTGACGGATGAGGTGGCGGCGCTTCGTGAGGAAGTAACTGAAATCGGAGAGCGGTTGGAGTTCACAGAGCGCGTGATGGCGCGGTTGCGCCGGGACGATGCTCTCCCAGCCGGTAGAGAGGGTTTATGATCAGTCGTGATGATGTTGAGGGATTCCTGGGTCGGATCGTTGATGGAGCGGACTACCGGGAGGTCGACGAAGGCATCTGGGTGGTTTCCGCGGGGGACAGCGCGGAGGTGGTCGTTAATTACGAGCCGCCAGTACTCGTGCTACGGGTGAACGTTATTGAAGTACCCGACGCCAAGGAATCACGGGTCAGTCTCATGACGAAGCTTCTCGAACTGAACGCAACCGACCTGGTGCACGGTTCGTACGGACTCGAAGGCAAGCACATAGTTCTCACCGACGCACTCCAACTCGAGAACTTGGATTTCAACGAATTCCAGGCCAGTTTTGATTCGATGACGCTGGCATTGGCTTCTCACATGCCGGCGTTGGCCAAACACGGGGAGGCATAGCGCGACCATGGGTATTTTCGAACGTCTTTCGACGGTACTGAAATCGAACATCAACGACCTCATCGGTCGCGCTGAGAATCCGGAAAAGATGCTCAACCAACTGATCAATGACATGCGTGGTCAGCTGGCAAAAGCGAAGCAGGAGGTAGCCGGGGCCATTGCCGACGAGAAGAAGCTCTATGCGCAGGTCGAAAAGGAAAGATCCCAGGCCGGGGAGTGGGAGAAGCGCGCGATGCTGGCGGTGGAACAAAGCCGCGATGATCTGGCGAAGCAAGCTCTCGTCCGCCACAATGAGCACATGGGCCAGGGTCAGACTATGCACGAGACCTGGGTGCGGCAGAAGGCTGAGGTCGAGAATCTCAAGGGGTCGCTGCGCCAGCTGAACGAGAAAATCGAGGAGGCGAAACGAAAGA
>JAZFQE010000030.1:0-2016 GCA_036444955.1 Gemmatimonadales bacterium | reverse complement strand
CAACTTCCGACATTCCGGGCAGGGCTGGGAATGTCTCAGATTGACCCAGGCTGTGTAAAAACTATTTCTTGGCGACCGCGACGAAATATTGAGTCGTGAAGTTGGCCTTCGCCGCAATAATGAATCGCCTACGTTACCTTCTGGGTTCAATAATTGCGCAGAAGGACTCGGCATCTGCGTTTTTACACAGCCTGGACCCGAAGGAGACTTTCATGGTGCTGGACGCCAACGGGAGAAGGAGCGCTTCTTGAAGGAGCGGGGTTAGACTTCGTTCTGCGCCAAGAAGGCGCTGACTTCTTTCATGAACCTGGGCCAGGCGGGTTCGTCATCCAGGATGAGATGGTTCTGCCCGTCGAGCGCCACGAAACGCGCATTTGGGATCATCGCGGCCATTCTGCGACCTTTGTCGAAGGGAACCATTCCGTCGTCTCTACAATGCAAGACCAATGTCGGCACCGACACCTGAGAGCAAAGGTCGGCGACATCGACGTTACCTGCGATTTCATAGAGACGGGCCGCGTTCTCCGGCGAGGTCGTCATACGTTGAAGCTCATTGAACCAATCCATCTGTTCCTTAGTCGCACCCGGGATCATTAGCGAGCTGAAGAACTGGCGAAATGCAGGGTTATCCTGTCCCCAACCCTGGAGGATCATTTGGCGCTGCATTTCGCCCTGCTGCCTGTCGGCTTCTGAACCCGTCCGTAATCGGCCGATGGTAAACCCACCGTAAAGCACCAGCCGGCTCACGCGCTCGGGATGTCGGACGGCATAGGCAATAGAATACGAGCAGCCTTGCGAGATACCGATGAGCGGAAAGCGTTCCAGCCCGGCCGCATCCACCACCGCGGCCAAGTCTTCGACCATGCTCTCGAACGTGATCTCCGCGACGTCCCAGTCGGAGAGCCCGTTGGCCCGTTGGTCGAAGCGGACCAGGGAATGCTCCGCCGAGAGACCACGCAGCAGGTGACGCCAGACCGGGCTCTGCCAATCGTATTCCAGGTGGTTCATCCAGTTGGGCGATTTGACCAGCGGCGGTCCCTCGCCGACCACGGCATAGGCGATGTTGACCCCGTCGGGCGCGGTGCAGAACTTGATCTGTTGCTCCAATGCTGGATCGGGTGCGGATGACGCCGGAGGCGAGGCCGCCCCCTCCAACGCCCAGCGCCAGACGCGGATCGGCGTGTCGATGTTCTTGAGACGCTGCTCGCCGAGATCGTCGAAAGTGAGCCCGGTCTTGCCCTTGGTGCTCTGGTAGACCTCATCTGATACGCAGAGGCCGCCGGGCTCGGCCATCGCTTCCAGGCGCGCCGCCACGTTCACCCCGTCGCCCTGGATGTCGTCGCCGTCGATCACCACGTCACCCAGGTTGATACCGATGCGGAACTCGATGCGCTTGTTCGCTGGTACATCGGAGTTGTAATCGGTCACTGCTTGCTGTGTTTCCACGGCAGCGTGCACCGCATCAACGACACTCGCGAACTCCGCTAACATCCCGTCGCCCATGAGCTTGACGATACGCCCATGGTGCTCAGCGATCTTGGGATCGATGAGATCAGCACGCAAGGCTTTGAGGGCCGCAATTGTTCCCTCCTCATCAGCTCTGATCAGCCGCGAGTAGCCGACCACGTCAGCAATCAGAATGGCAGCGAGACGGCGCTCCATTGGAAACCTCCCTACCGGGAAGCTTAGCGGCGATCGACGGAGAAATCTATGCGTTGGGGATACTGTCGAATGTCTGGGTTTGGCTATGAACAGACCTCCAGTCGCCCGAAATCGACTTCCGCTTGACCCCCAACTCCGGACATTCCGAGGCTCACGCTGGACTTCCGCGTTTGACCCACACCGGACTTTCCAGCCCAACAGACACCACAATCATCGGCACATTGAGTTCCCTCAATTCTTGCGCTTGATCCCCGTTAATAATGTACCGGATCTTTTAGCCTTTCAGTCCGATTCGAGCGGATTGAAAGGTGGGGGATGTACTCAGTGGATATGTATGGCCGCGTTCGCCGCGCC
>JAZFQE010000029.1:0-10394 GCA_036444955.1 Gemmatimonadales bacterium | reverse complement strand
AGCGTTAGCCACCACATCAGTCGTCGGCGGGGTTTCCGCGGTAGCTTGCTCCGCCACCACTTCGGGTTCCTCAGCGGTCTCGGCCGCAATGGCAACTACCTCGCCCGCGCCTGCCTCCGCCACGGTTGCTGCAACCGCCGTGGCCTCGTAGCCGGAACGAGCCTGGTCGAATCCGGGGTCCTGCTGGACAGCCTGAGCGTAGAAGACGGCGGCTGCGGAGTAATCACCCTGATCCTCTGCCACGAGCGCACTCGAATACGCCAGAAATGCCGCGAGGTTCTGCGTTCCGTTTTCCAAGATGGAGGCTAGCTCGGCCTGTGAGAGCTGATACCCCATCTGGCCGGCAAGCCCCACCACGATGTCCTTCTCGATTCGCAGCAAGTCGCGCAGCGGACCCGTCGCGCTGGTCGGGTCCGTCACTTCTCCGGTGGACAGTATCACGCTAGCCTCCAACCTGACATCCTGCTCCGGCGGTATAACGGCCAGGCCCTGCACCATTCGACCGGCCTGCATCAGTCTTCCCACCCGCACTGCCGTGCGCGGATCCACTCTGTCGCCCTGGCTGAACTCTATCTCGTCCAGGATGGCCCCTAGCTGGAGTCGCTCCACCATTCTGAACCGCTGGAGCAGCGCCAGGTCCGACGTCAGGATCTGGGCCAAGCCCCGCGAAAGGGGCAAGAAGGAAGTGTCGGCCGAGGCGATTTGCAGCGGCAAAACCGCCACGACGTCAGGGTCCGTGGGTTGGCCGGCCAGCTCCTGCTCTCTGGCAATCGCGTTGCGCGCAACGTGCGTGGCCTGACCGCGCAAAGCTAGCATCTCTCGCGCGCGTACCGCCCCGATGCCCCGTTCATCCCGATGCGCTTCCGCGTACTTCCGGTACACCGCAACTGCCCCGTTAAAGTCTTCACCCTGCTCGAGGCATTGCCCTACAACTAACGGACCCACTGCGTCGCGCGGTCGAACTGCCATTCCCGATCGCGCTACAACCACGGCGCTGTCACATCGGCCGGCGGCGAAGAGTGCGGCGGAGTATCTGAGGAGCAGTTCACCGTTGCGTGGCTCGGAGGCGAGCCGCTCCTCGAGGTCGGGAATCTCCTCCGGAGAAACTGCGGCGGCGCGAAATCCTCCGCCGCATGCAAAAGTGAACAAAATGAACGGGAGCGGAAGCAACCTTTTCATCGGATTACCCCTCGTCATTGAGCTGCCGAACACGCAAGCAGCCTAACACGTAGAAAGACTTTTGCGCATCGCGGGTACAATGTCCGGTGAACTTGTCGCTCGTGCGGGAATCCGTCAAGATAGATCTCGCAACCCTTCACTTGAGGTGTTGTGTCCCACTTTGTGGCGGGCAGGGGGTGGGAGGTGGGCGTAGGGGTGCAAGAATCCTTAATGCAAGGTGGGCCTCGGCGCGACGCGCTAAGTCGACGCGGGTGTCAGCGGGATTTTAGGCGGAGCTCCGAGGTTTATTCGGTGAGGGCCCTGTAGAAGTCCCGCAGGTGGTACTCCCTCAGTTCATGGACGCTCTGCCATAACTCCGCTTCGCTCTGTCCTACGAGTATTTCCCCCGTGGATGGAGCTGAATCAAGATCTTCCGACCCAAAGACGATTCGGCCGCGCCAACTCCCGTCCTCCAGCCTCGATACGACGATCCGCACTCCAACCAGATCCGCGCCGTATTGAATATGCGCGAGTTCATGGACTTGGGGTTCAACTTCTCTGACGGTTCCGAATCGGACAGGTTCAGTAGGCATGATCTCGCACTCAGTCAGCGTAATTATAAGTAATACTTTGACTTATGCAACAATGAGTACTCATTCACAACGTGACTGACGCAGATCACACAGGTGGGATGCGGACATTCTTGTTCCTTTAATTATAGAGGCCTCTATAGAGGCCTCTATTATGGAGGCCTCCCCGATTGCTCACAGCGGGAAGGGAATTGGAGTGAATGTGACAATGAAAAGAACCACCGTGGCCCACCCCCAGGGCCGACGGTTGCGAGGGATCGGCCTTCTCCGATCAAGCACCGAGGGGTGAGCAAGGCGTCCTCTCCCCAGCAGCAGAACGAGGGCCGCCCATAGCCACCAACCCCAGAACTGAAATCCCAGAGCGATGAGCATATACCACATTATCCACCCCACCACCTTCTGACGCTCACCAATCAGGGCGTAAAGCACGTGCCCTCCGTCCAACTGTCCCAGCGGCAGCAGGTTGAGCGTAGTTACGAACAATCCGAGCCATCCTGCAAATGCAAGCGGGTGGAGCAGGATAGTGCCGTCTGCCCCTACGAGGGATCGCGTGAATAGGATCATCGCGGAGTCCCCCAAGTAGAAGCGTGCGTCTCCGATCAAGATGAATTGGGCACCTCCCTCCGAGAGCGACGGGAAGGACGGCGAGTTGAGTAGGCCCGCAACCAAACAAATCATCGCCACAACCAACCCAGCCCACGGTCCTGCAGCTCCCACATCCATCAGTTGCCGTCGGTCGACTATCGGGCTTCGGATTCTGATGAATGCCCCGAAAGTGCCGATGAAGTTCCACCACAGCGGAGCAGGTAGGAAATACGGCGGTGACGCGTTGATGGAGTATCGCTTGGCGAAGATGTAGTGCCCCATCTCGTGAGCCATGAGGATGGCCATGAGGGCTACGGCAAACTGGAGCCCGGGAACCACGTTCTCAAACCATGCGGAGACGGATGCGGCGAGCGTTGCGAGACCAAGAGGGCGAACCACCTCGAAAGATGCGGAGTTACCCGCAAGCATGGCGCCGGCCATCCAGACGGTGAAGAAGGTGGCTGCGAAGAGGAGGATGTGCAGCCACCACCGCTCCTTCTGCGGAGGAGCGAGTGCGCGAATGAGAACGAGCCGCTTGCCCACCTCCCCGTCGACCCAGTAGTGGAGGCCCGGCCAGTCGCGCAGAGCCTGAGCAAGCTGCTCGGAGGGCCCCCAATGATCTGGGTGTACTGCCGCATCAACGATCTCGCGGTCGCGAACAACCAACGTGCGCCAAAACGACAAGAATTCAGACAGTGCTTTCAACGGGCCCCTTGACTGCTGCTGACAATACCCCTAATCTTCACTCACTCTCACGCCCGAAAACTTCCGAGCGACACATTCAAAGTACGAACTCTAAGGCCGTACCGCTTTACATATTCCTTTAGCTAGCAATCCCTATCTGAGTTAATCGGAGCTCCCCAAAAGTGGACATTGCCGAATTGAAGCAAAAATCGGTCGAGGATCTTCATTCCATGGCCGAGGAACTGAACATCACAAGCTACTCCGGCCTGCGCAAGCAGGATCTCATATTCCGGATAGAGCAATCCCTGTTAGACGGTGATACCGTTCTGCGGGGGGAAGGGGTCCTCGAAATCCTGCCCGAGGGTTACGGATTCCTGCGGAGTCAGGACTGGAATTACCTCTACGGGCCTGATGACATATATGTGAGCCCCAGTCAGATCAAGCGCTTCGATCTCAGGACCGGTGACACGGTTTCCGGTCAAGTTAGGCCGCCCAAGGAGGGCGAGCGATACCTGGCTCTCCTCAAGGTCGAGAAAGTCAACTTCGACAACCCCGACAAAGCCAAACACCGCATAGCGTTCGACAATCTTCGTCCACGTTACCCTGATGCACGCTTCATGCTCGAAAGGGAGGACGGTGACCTGTCCACTAGGGTGATTGATATTCTGTCGCCCATTGGATTCGGTCAGCGCGGGCTGATCGTAGCACCGCCCAAAGCAGGCAAAACGATATTGTTGCAGCGGCTCGCCAACTCGATAACCGCCAATCATCCTGAGGTGACTCCGATTGTCCTCCTAATTGACGAGCGGCCGGAGGAAGTTACCGACATGGAGGAAAACGTGGCGGCCGAGGTGATCGCGTCCACCTTTGACGAGCCGGCAGATCGGCACGTTCAGGTTGCCGATATGGTAATCGAAAAGGCCAGAAGGTTAGTTGAGCACAAGAAGGACGTCGTGATCTTGCTCGATTCCATTACGAGACTCGCCCGCGCCCACAATACGGTTATACCGCACTCGGGCAAGATTTTATCTGGCGGAGTCGACGCCAACGCGCTCCAGAAGCCAAAGCGTTTCTTCGGGGCTGCCCGCAACATTGAGGATGGGGGGTCGCTCACAATCATCGCTACTGCCCTGATCGAGACTGGCAGCAGAATGGACGAGGTGATCTTCGAGGAGTTCAAGGGAACGGGGAACATGGAGCTCGTCCTGGACCGCAACATATCTGACCGCAGGATTTATCCAGCGATAGACGTGCAGCGCACATCCACTCGGAAAGAAGAGCTGTTGCTCGACAAAGACGAGCTCAACAAGGTTTACCTCCTGCGGAACTTCCTGGCCGATATGCCCACCGTAGAGGCAATCGAATTCCTGTTGGAGCGGATGAAACGAACCAAGACCAACAAGGAATTCTTTGCCACAATGCAGCAAGGGTAGGTGTGCCGGAGATGGAGCGGCCTTCTGATGATATACCGTTGGATGGCTGCATCATCGGAGTCGACTGGGGCGAAAGGCGAATCGGCTTAGCCGTCTCAGATCCATCCCAGAACATTGCCCAACCGCTAGCGACCATTTCCCGACGTTTAGGTAAACGCTTTCCGATGAAGCAACTACGCGAGGTTGTAGAGCAACGCCGCCCCGTCGGTTTTGTTGTCGGACTGCCGCTCACTGCCGAGGGCGGCGAGGGCGGCGCGGCAGAAGCAGCACGTCAGATGGGTCATCTCATCAAGACGAAAACGTCGCTCTCCGTTGTTTTTCGTGACGAGCGAATGACGACCGCTAGAGCCCTGACGACGGTCAAAGAAATGGGAGGGCGCACAAAGGGTCGCAAAGGAGAAATCGATCAATTGGCTGCCACCCTACTGTTGCAGGCGTTTCTGGACAGCCGCAGATGAGCAAACGGCTCGGGACGGCTGTGGCACTCCTCGCGCTGGCCGCCTGCCGTCCGGATCTGTCCGAACTGCCTACCAAACGCGTCGAAATTCCCCGGGGTTCAACGCTGAGCCAAGTCGCCCAGCTTCTCGCAGCGACGGAAATCATCGGCTCGCCCGGTATCTTCGAGCTTCGTGCGCGCGTCACCCTCAACACCACCGCAATAAAGGCCGGTGTCTACGAGCTCCCAATCGGGGCAACGAGCGGTCAGATTCTCGGCTTGCTGGTTTCAGGCAGACCGGCTACCAACCGGCTGCTGATTCCAGAAGGGTTGATGCTGCGAGAAGTTGCCGCGGCAATTCAAGGGCAGCTTGGTATCCCGGCGGAAAGCGTGTTGGCGGCGGCTCGCGACAGGGCGCTCATTGAGTCACTCGGTATCGCAGCGGAAAATCTCGAAGGCTATTTGTACCCGAGCACGTACAGCGTCAGAGCGGGCTCGGGTGCTCTGGAGTTGATCGGGCAGATGGTGGACGAGTTTGTAGCGGTCTGGAGACCAGAGTGGGATGAGCGGGCCCGAGAGATCGGCCTGACGCGCCATGAGGTGGTGACGCTCGCCTCCATCATCGAGGGGGAGGTAGGGTACGCACCTGACGGCCCCTTTATCGCCTCAGTCTACCACAACCGCCTCCGCATCGGCATGAGACTGCAAGCCGACCCGACTGTAATCTATGCGCTGGGGGAGCGTAGACGCCTGTTTCAGCGAGATTACTCGATCCGATCTTCTTACAACACATACCTGATCGACGGCCTGCCTCCAGGGCCCATAGGACAGCCGTCGGCCGCAAGCATTGTGGCGTCGCTCTACCCAGTGGAAACTGGCTTTTTCTATATCGTAGCCGACACGTCGGGCAAACACATTTTCTCAAGGACGCTGCGCGAACATAATGCAGCCGTTCGCCGCGTGCGCGCCCTGAGGCGCGGCTAACCTCGTTTCCCTAACGCGCTGTCGACCGCGCGGCGGACTGCCCGCGCAGCCCCTTTTATGTCCGACTGCGAAAAAATCCCACTGATGACGGCGACGCCGTCGGCGCCAACCCCGATAACCTCTGAGCAGTTGTCTGCGGTGATTCCTCCGATCCCTACCACCGCTACGCCCGCGGGAGCTAGCGCCTTCAATCTGCTAAAACCGGCGGGTCCTATCGCCGCTCCGGCATCGGATTTGGTTGCTGTGGGAAAGATCGGCCCGATACCCCAATAGTCCGCGCCACCCTGGATTGCCTCATGCGCTTCCTCCGCATTTCCCACCGATGCACCTACGGTTAGACCGGCGGGTGCAGCGATACGGCGGACGACATCCACCGGCACATCTTCCGAACCCAAGTGTACCCCTCGCGCGTTGCACAGGAGGGCTACATCGGCCCGGTCGTTCACAAACACCGGGATGTTCAGCTCAGCAACAAGTTGTTCTGCAATCGACAGGACAGTTCCCAAATGCGACGATTTTAGTCGCACCTGGATTGCAGTTGCGCCACCTTGTGCGGCCGCCTTACAAGCAGCGATGTAATCTCTCCCCTTCAACATCTCCCCGTCAGCGATCGCGATCAAACGTAAACTGTCAATCAACGCTCCCGATCGTCTCAATCCATCGTCCGGTCTGGTCATTACGGCGTTAGCTAAGTGTTGACACTGAATTAGAAGCACACAAGGTTGTTCCCATGGCGCGAACCGCCACCAGCGGGACCCCAAGGACAGCCCAGATCAATCGCGTTCTCCTCGGCCTGCTCGCGGCCAATCTGGCAGTGTTGTTGGCCAAGGTAATGATCGGGTTGAAATCGGGATCCCTCGCCGTAGCCGGGGACGCCGTGCACTCCTCGGTAGATGCGATGAACAACGTCCTCGCTCTAGCGGTTTCGTGGGTCGCAGCACTCGCCCCTGACGAAGACCATCCATACGGACACAGAAAATTCGAAACTCTCGGCGCTCTTGCTATAGTCATATTCCTTTCCATCAGCGGGTTTGAGGTAGTGAAAGGCGCTGTGTCGCGGCTGATCAGCGGTGCCGAGCCGCTTGACATCTCCAACTTCGATCTGGCGGTTCTGGCCGGTACCTTGGGTGTGAATGCGCTGGTCGCCCTGTACGAAAGCAGGCGCGGCCGCGAACTCAGCAGCGAGCTACTGCTTGCCGATGCCGCCCACACAAAAGCGGACGTTTTCATCACGCTGGGGGTCATCACGGGGGTAGTCCTCTCGAGAGCCGGATTTGGATTCGCCGACCCCCTAGTGGCACTGCTTGTCGCGGCTGCCATTGTAATAATAGCATACGGAATCCTCGTGAGAGCCATCCCCGTATTGGTTGATCAGCACGTGGTTCAGTCGAACCAAGTTAGAGCTTCGGCGGAACACATAGCGGGCGTTCACAGGGCCTACAACATCCGATCGCGGGGCTCACCGGATCAGACGTTCGCCGAACTCACCATTGCGGTAGAGGGCAGTGCAACGGTGGAGCAGGCTCACCTCATCGCTGATGCCGTTGAGGACTCTCTGAAGGCGGAGTTCGGCCTTAACGAGATCGTCGTGCACGTAGAACCATGCTGACCAAACCCAACCCGCGCCAGCCGCCGTCGCGATCCCAGCGCAAGGAGTACGAGGAATTCGTGGCTCAGCGCGTGGAGGAATACAAGAATCAGCTCAGCCGCCAGAAGCTTCTCGAACTGGCTGACGAGGCGGTCCAGCAGCTTTTCGTCGAAGCAGACGGTCAATTGTCCTTCACCGAAGTTGTACTTACTGAGCGCGTAGATGAACTGATCGTGAAAGGATTGGGTCTTCCAACCTTTCGGAAATGGAAGCCGCACCATGCTCGGATGCGCGCCGCACAGCGCGATCCCACACACTGGGCCTTGGAACCAAATTGCCCGTTGACTGACGTTGCGCCCAGACTGGAACCGGAGGATCTCGCTGTCGTCGTCGGCAAGGCGGCTCTTCCCGCGGCCTTCTTCTTAGCGGCACATGATGTGTCCGTTCTGTTTATTGACAACAATCTTTCAGTAGTGGACGCCGCGGAAACCCGAGCGGCTGCGGAAGCGCTAGCATACCGATTTGAGGCCCTAGTTATCGACTTCAGTGGATCCTGGTTCCCCGAGTTCAGTGCAACCCTTGTGGTCCTCGATCCTCAAATACTCGCCGACGCCCCCACTGGCGAGGCTAAGTTTTTCAACCTTCTCAAGAAGCTTACCGTGCCCGGCGGAGTGCACTGCATACTGCCGGCACGACAGGCATCGGATGGATCACGCGGTGTTACTACTCTACCGCTCCACGACTACTATACTGATTGGACCTCCGACCCGACGACAATGTCGCGAGATTCGGCGTGGCTAATAGCCACGAAGCTCGCATCGTCGGCGTGAACGCCGCTCCATAAACGCCGCGGGGCCGGCAGCGGACCGGCCCCATTGCAGAGCGTATAATAAAAGACGACCAGAGCGGCTAGCGCCTCCGCTTCTTTGCGGCCTTCCTTCTGGTCTTCTTTCGGGACGCCTTCTTGGCCTTCTTGGCCTTCTTGGCCTTCTTGGCAGCCTTGCGCCTGGGCGCCTTTCTCTTCTTGGCAGCCTTACGCCTGGTTGCCTTCTTGCGCTTCTTGACAGCCTTGCGCCTGGGCGCCTTTCTCTTCTTGGCAGCCTTACGCCTGGGCGCCTTTCTCTTAGTCGACTTCCTCTTGGCTGCTTTACGCTTTGTCGTCTTGCGCCTCTTCGCAGCCTTTCGCTTTGCGGCCATTCAATCCCTCCAGGTTGGAGTTAACGCGGCACAATTCGCCGCGTGTTCGCTTCGCTCACGATCGATGCACGAGAACTTGGCGGGCCGGAAGCGGTGTCACGTTCCGGCAAACTACCGAGTAAGCACCAAGCCGGTAGTTGAAAGTGAGTGTTTTGAGCAAACCTGCGGACGCTCATCACGGTGGAGAAGAGTGCGCGACGCCGAAGTGGCGCCAACACATAATCTCTCGAGAACAAATCTCAATCTTGGTTGGGTGTCTTGTCTGTGACATCAAATTGTTTTACAAGCGCTGTAAACCGCTGCGAATATTATAGATGAAGGCAAATTGCGCAATACTTTTTTTCATTTGCGTTGGTGTAACTGTCGATATTGGAAATCACTTCCGCGTGCCAATAGACGCACATCACACCCCAGACGAGCTGACCAAAGTGAAGTGGCTTGCAGCTAGCGCACCATACGTTCCATATTCTTACCCATGCCGAACGTCACTATTGACGGCAAACGTTTAGCGGTAGACCAAGACAGCACCATCCTGGATGCCGCCCGGGCCGCCGGGGTGCAGATTCCGACGCTGTGTTGGTATCCCAAGCTTCCAACCGTTGGAAATTGCCGGATCTGTCTCGTGTCGGTTGCCGGCAGCGAAAAGCTCCTACCTGCATGCGCAACTCCGGTGTCTGACGGGATGGATGTTACCACGGAGAGCGATTCCGCGGTGCAGTCCCGCCGCGAGGTGCTCTCACTCTTGTTGGAACGGTATCCGTCAGATCACCTGCACAACGGTGGGCGCTCCGAGCCCCGCAATGAATTCGAGGAGTACGTAGTCAGATATGGCGTCACGCCGACTCCCGTTTCCGCACGCGATTTGGATCTACGCACCGGCGATGAGCGGCCCGGCGATCCGATGATCCGTCATGATATGTCCCTCTGCATCTTATGTACGCGATGCGTTCGGGCCTGTGAAGATATCCAGGTAGTAGGCGTGCTTGACGTGGCCTATCGTGGAGAACATGCGCAGATAATTGTGGGCAGCGACGGAGATCCCGACAAAGCTGCCTGTACCTGGTGCGGAGAATGTGTAAGGGTATGTCCGACCGAAGCGATCTTCGAAGTGCTTCCCAAAGAACGCTTCAAGGAACTTGAGCATGAGCAAGAATCCACTGCAAGGTCTGTATGCCCCTACTGCGGGGTCGGCTGCCAGATCGACCTGCACGCCAAGGGCAACACGGTTGTCAAAGTCACGTCCCCCACATTTGACGAGGTCACGCCCAACGACGGTTCCACCTGTGTAAAGGGGCGATTTGGATACGACTTCACCAGCCATCGCGATCGACTCACAACCCCCCTCATCAGAAAGGGGTGGGAGAAGAGCAGCGGTCGGTGGGTTTGGCACGGGCCGAGCGGCGACGCCCGCCGCGGTGGACCGTGGCAATCAGTCGAGGCGGAAGGTTTGAAGACGAAACCCAAGGCCCCACCGCGGGCTCAAGGCAAGCGGCTTCGCGACCTGCCTCTCCTGGAACGCAAGACGGCTGAGATCAAAGATCACGCAGTTACCCCGGCTGGTTGGTACGAGCCGTTCCGACAGGCGTCGTGGGAGGAAGCCCTCGATCTAACTGCCCAAGAGCTTCAGCGGATCTGTGACGAACACGGCTCCGACAGTCTGGCAGTGTTCCAGAGAGCCAAGTGCACCAACGAAGACAACTACCTGCTCCAACGGTTCTTCCGCGCTCGGTTCGGGACAA
>JAZFQE010000028.1:0-13468 GCA_036444955.1 Gemmatimonadales bacterium | reverse complement strand
GACCCACACGCGTGAGATCGCAGCCTTTGGCGGGATTGCGAGAGTAGTTCCGTTGTTCGCCGTGGTGCTCACCGTTGTCGCTCTCTCCTCAATCGGGCTACCCGGGACAAACGGGTTCATCGGCGAGTTTCTCGTGCTCGTTGGATCATTTGGTACTTATCCTGCCGCCACGATCGTCGCTACTAGCGGGGTCATCTTCGCTGCTGCGTATCTACTGTGGGCTCTGCAGCGGATGATTTTCAACGAACTGGACAGGCCGGAAAACGAGAAACTTCCGGATCTTTCAGCGCGGGAGATGGCCGTGCTGGCCCCCCTACTTGCTTGCATTGTTTGGATCGGTGTCTATCCGGCTCCAATCCTGAGGAGGGTGGAAGCAACTGCCCGAGCATTAGTTATCCAGGTGCGAGGTGAGCAAGCAGTGCCGCGGCCGAGGATTGTTAGTGCGGAACTCATTGAGTAGACGCCGACGATGCAGCTAGAACTTTCTAACCTAGATCTGTCCAACCCGGGTCAGTTAACGGTTGCACTCGTGCCCGAGATTTTCTTGACAGTCTGGAGCATGGTGTTATTGGTGGTATGCGCCTGGCGACACCGCGGCGATGATGACCAGCGGTTGGTAGGTTTGCTGGCCTTCGTGGGTTTTGCTGTCACGCTGTTGATCGTGCTGACAATGTGGTGGTCGCGTGTTGGAACGCTTGGCCTCGCCGGGATGGTTGCCGTCGACGAATTCAGGTTTGCGTCGGACGCCATCTTCCTGCTCGGTTCGCTGATCGCCGTCGCTCTCTCCCTGGGATACAATTCGAGAGAGAAAATTCTGATCCCCGAATACTATCCGCTCCTCGCGTTTGCAACCATCGGTATGATGTTCATGGGCGGGGGTTCCGATCTAATCGTGATTTTCCTCGGTCTGGAGCTGATGTCGATCGCGGCGTATGTGCTTGCGGGCATCAACCGACGGAGCGCTTTTGCCGTTGAGGCGGCGCTGAAGTACTTCCTGCTCGGAGCGTTCGCGTCTGGCTTCTTGGTGTATGGAATCGCGCTCATATATGGGGCAACCGGGACCACAAACCTTTCGCTCATCCGCTTTCAGGTCGAATCGCTGCAATTGGGTTCGAACGCAATGCTCATCTTGGGTGTCGGCATGCTGCTCATAGGATTCGGGTTCAAGGTGGCCGCGGTACCGTTCCACATGTGGGCGCCGGACGTGTATGACGGGTCGCCGACGCCGGTCACGACGTACATGGCAACTGCCGTTAAGGCGGCCGGATTTGCCGCGCTCGTCCGTATCTCTGTGCATGCGTTTGGAGCTTCGGTTGATGTCTGGAGGGACATCGTGTGGTGGCTCGCGGCATTAACCATGATTGGAGGCAACCTGTTGGCGTTAGCGCAGCGCCACCTCAAGCGCATGCTGGCCTACAGTTCCATCGCACACGCGGGCTATATACTTGTGGCCGTGGCAAGCGGAACACATGTGGGAGCGTCGGCCTTTCTGTTCTACATTTTCATATACACTCTGATGACGGCTGGAGCGTTTGCCATCTTGATTGCCACAGGTAGGAAAGGTGAGCGTGAGGTGCTGATAGACAGTTTTGCCGGTCTGGCCTCTCAGCGGCCGTGGATGGCGCTCGCAATGTCCGTCTTCATGCTGTCCCTACTAGGATTCCCCGGCACGGCGGGTTTCATCGGTAAGTGGTACATACTTTCGGGAGCCGTGCAGGAGGGTCTTTATTCGCTTGCGGTCGTGCTCGTCGTGGGTAGTGTGATCTCGGCGGGCTATTACCTCCCGGTGATCATGGCTATGTACATGAAGCCGGCTGATTCGGAGACTGCTCACTCAGCCTCGGTTGTTGCGGGAGGCGTACGCTGGGTCGTTACGGTCGCAACCGTCCTTCTCCTGTTGTTCGGTGTTTGGCCCAATCGAGTATTGAGTGTGGCAAGTGACGGAGCCCGCAATTTTGCTCCACAAGAGGCGGTGGCCGTACTTCCCGCGGAACACGAATAAGATCTCCTAGAGTTTGAAAGATGCAGCTTCCGCCTCAGGTATTCCGTCAGTACGATATCCGCGGTCTTGCTGGTGACGAACTGACGGCGCCGCTTGCCCACGAAGTAGGTCGGGCTCTGGCGACACTGATCAGCCGCCGCGCGGACCATCCACCCACAATTGTGGTGGGCCGTGACAACAGACCTTCTAGCGAGCTCTTGGCGAGCGCTGTCTGCGACGGCATTGCCGCCGCCGCTGGCACCGCGCTCGATGTGGGCGAGCTACCTACTCCCGCCCTCTACTTTGCGGCGGCCGACCTCGCAACGGACGGCGGAATTCAGGTTACGGGTTCACACAACCCGCCTGAGTTCAACGGCTTCAAGATGATTGCCGGCGGCGAGGCCGTGTACGGGGCCGAAATACAGGAAATCAGGCGATTGATCGAATCGGAATCGTTGGACAGCGGAACCGGCACGCTGAAACGTAATTCAACGGTTCTCGATCGATATGCCGAGGCGATCTTGGAGCGCAACGGACCACTGCGTAGACCGGTCAGGGTGGTAGTCGATTGTGGAAACGGTGTCGGGAGCCTCGTAGCTGAATCACTTCTCACACGACTCGGCGCCGAAGTAATTCCTTTGTTCTGCGACTCTGACGGAACCTTTCCGAATCACCACCCTGATCCGACGGAGTTGGAAAACCTTGCAGATCTTCAGGAGCAGGTTCGTGTGTCCCGGGCGGAGATTGGATTTGCGTTTGACGGCGACGCTGACCGGATTGGGGCGGTTGATGAGACCGGGAAAGTAGTCTTTGGCGATCAAATCCTGATCCTTCTCGGCAGGGATCTGGTTCGGCGGCACGGTGAGGGGCACTCGGTGATCTTTGACGTCAAGTGCTCAAGCGTGTTGTCAGACGAGTTGCGCCGGGCTGGGTTGAAGCCTGTCATGTGGAAGACAGGACACTCGCTCATCAAAGCCAAGATGAAAGAGCTTGGAGCTCCGTTAGCTGGTGAGATGAGCGGCCACATGTTTTTTGGAGGCGATTATCTGGGATTTGATGACGCCATGTTTGCTGCGGCTCGATTGCTCGACTTCATGTCGCAACAAGACGGCCCGATGTCGTCCCTGACGTCAGATATTCCACCTACGTTTGCGACTCCCGAACTTCGGGTGGACTGCCCTGACGCGAAGAAATTCGACGTAGTACGGCAAGCTGCCGAACACTTTTCTCAGCGTTACGAGGTACTCACGTTGGACGGAGCGCGCATCGAATTTTCAGATGGGTGGGGTCTGATTAGGGCGTCCAATACGCAGCCGGTCATAGTAATGCGCTTTGAAGCACTCACGGAAGCCAACCTTCAGCGGTATCGTGATGAAGTCGAAGGGTGGCTACGGCGACACGGCGTGATGACGTAGAGGTGGTGTTGCTCGAACCTTCGGCCGGAGCTTCTCTATTGAGCGAGAGGAATAGGTGTGGGAACTAGCTCGAGCATCATAGTGGTGGCCTTGGGAGGCAACGCAATTGCGCCGGTGGATGATGAACCGACCGTCGCAAACCAATTTCGCCTTACCAGAGAGTCGCTTGAGCCGATCGTTCGGTTGGCCGCCGAAGGCTGGCGTATAGCGATCGTTCACGGCAACGGTCCCCAGGTGGGCGATGAGCTGGAAAGGAACGAGATTGCCCGCGAGTCGGTCGCTCCGTTACCGCTCGGGATCCTCGTAGCTGCCACAGCCGGCTGGATTGGATACATGATCCAGCAGTCGCTTACTAATGCGCTGCAGCGGGCGGGGGTGGAGCGTGATGCCATCACGCTTATCACACAGACGCAGGTAAACCTAGACGATCCTGGTGTGCAGTCGCCGACCAAGCCGATTGGCCATCCGCTTTCCGAGCCGCGCAGGAAGGCGCTGCAAGAATACGGCGAGCCTGTTGGCCAAGATGGGAGACGGCGCTGGAGGCGCCTTGCGCCAAGTCCCCATCCTATAGAGATCGTCGAGGCCGCAGCAATCCGCCAACTAGTTGAAGATGGAAAAATCGTGATTGCGGCCGGCGGCGGCGGACCGCCGGTCTACAAGGACGAGGTAACAGGTTGGGAAGGGATCGACGCCGTGGTGGACAAGGATCTGTCCGCGGCCATCTTAGGAAAGAGTATCGGCGCAGACGTGCTGTTGATACTAACCGATGTGGACGGGGTTTACAGAGATTGGGGCGAGCCTCGTCAGGAATTGATTCGCAGGCTCTCGTTGGAGGAGGCGAATTTGCTGTTGCAAAGCGGGGAGTTGGGTGAAGGAAGCATGAGACCGAAAGTTGAAGCCGCTGTATCTTTCTTGCGATTCGGAGGCCTTAGGGCGGTCATTGCGAAGCTCGAACAAGGTGAGTTGGCATTGCGAGGTGAAGCTGGAACGACGATTACTGGGGGTTGAGTTAGCGTGAATCTTCACGAGTATCAGTCACAGACGCTGCTGAAGGACGCCGGAATACCCGTCACCGACGGTGAGGTTGCTGAGACCGCCGATGAAGCAGCGCAGATCGCGGAGCGACTGGGTGGTGCTGTGGTGGTGAAGGCGCAGGTCCATGTCGGTGGTCGGGGGAAAGCCGGTGGGATCAAGCTAGCGAAAAACTCTACGGAGGCTCGAGTCCATGCCGAGGCGATCCTAGGCATGCAGATCAAGGGGCTCGTTGTGGCGAAGGTGCTGATCGTGCCAGCCGTCGATATAGCGACCGAGAGCTACGTGGGCATAGTAATCGATCGGTCAGTCCAGCGTGCGGTGGTTATGGTTAGTCCCGCCGGAGGTATAGATATTGAGCAAGTGGCGGCGAAAACTCCAGAAAAAATCTTCCGCTCGGAGGTGGATCCCCGGTTTGGCCTGTTGCAGCACGAGGCTATGACGCTGGCCTTCAAGCTGTACGATGACATCCGCCTGGTGAGACAGGCCGCGACAATCATTGGTAAGTTGTGGACTGTCGTGTGTGATAGCGGAGCTTCCTTAGCGGAGATAAATCCCCTAGCCACGACCGCCGACGGTGACGTACTCGCCCTCGATGCAAAGATAGTGGTAGATGACAACGAACTGGGACGACGGCCGGAAATCGAGCGACTGCGGGATTTGAGCGCGGAGGATCCGGACGAGGTGGAGGCGCGAGGAGCGGGTCTCTCGTATATCAAACTTGACGGAAACGTCGCTTGCTGCGTAAACGGTGCGGGACTGGCGATGGCGACGATGGATCTCGTGAAGTATTACGGTGGCGAGCCGGCCAACTTCCTCGACATCGGCGGAAGCAGTAACCCGAACAAGGTAGTCACGGCTCTGAAGATCATCAGCGCTGATCCCAACGTGAAATCGATCCTCTTCAACATCTTCGGTGGCATTACGAGGTGCGACGACGTGGCAAACGGAATTGTCGCCGCAATCGACGAGTTTGAGCTGGACCGGCCCCTGGTTATCAGGCTTACCGGGACGAACGAAGACAAGGCGGTAGAGATTCTCGAAGGCGTCGGCCTGACCGCACTTACCGACATGAACGAGGCCGTCGAGAAAGCTGTTGCGATTGCAAAGGAGACAGCGTGAGCATCTTCGTCGATGACAGCACGAGGCTTGTGGTACAGGGCATAACGGGTCGCGATGGCTCTTTCCACACAAGCCAGATGCGAGTGTATGGTACGAGTGTCGTCGCGGGTGTTACTCCAGGTAAGGGCGGGCAGAAGTTCGAGGAGGCTGTGCCGATCTTTAACACAATGGAGGACGCAGTTGGTGAAACAGGAGCCAATACATCTGTCATTTACGTGCCCGCTGCATTTGCAGGACATGCGATACTCGAGGCAGCCGCCGCGGGAATTTCGCTCGTCATCTGCATCACCGAGGGCGTTCCGGTGCTCGACATGACTAAGGTGATGCCGTTCCTGAAGGAAAGGAACGCGCGCCTGATCGGCCCCAATTGCCCGGGTGCCATCAGCCCCGGCAAATCAAAGGTTGGGATCATTCCCGCACAGATCTGCGCCGAGGGTAGGATCGGCGTCGTTTCCCGCAGCGGGACTCTGATTTACGAGATTGTGTACCGGCTAACAAGAAACGGACTCGGCCAGTCTACGTGCATCGGCATCGGTGGCGATCCGTTGATCGGCACGAACTTTATTGATTGTCTCGCGGCTTTTGAAACAGACAACGAGACGGATGCGATCGTGATGATCGGTGAGATCGGTGGAACCGATGAACAGATGGCTGCACAGTACGTCGCTGATAAGGTGACCAAGCCGGTGGTTGGTTTTATCGCTGGTCAAACAGCCCCTCCAGGCCGGCGTATGGGTCACGCCGGCGCGATTATCTCCGGATCGAGCGGAACCGCCAGAGAGAAAATAGCTGCGCTGAGGGAGGCGGGTGTGTCGGTAATGGAGCGACCGGCCGACGTAGTTGAATTAATCAGTGAGCGTGTCCAAGTCACGTGAAGCTGTCCGATCTTCTTTCTGAAGACAGAGTCGTCATCCCAATCCACGCCGAGACTCTACTCGAGGCGGCGCGTCAACTATTACGAACATTCGTGGATACGAATCTGGCGCTGGACGCCGATATGATATCAGAGCTATTGGGGGGTGGGTCGCTGCCGCGCGGTGGTGTGACGGTCGGGCAGCAGGCGTTCATTCTTCACGTTAGAACGGATGCCGTGAAGAAGCTCTCCGCCGCGATAGGAGTTTCTCCGGAGCCTATCCGCCAGGAAGAGGAATCGCGGCGGCAGGCTCGCATCGCTGTACTGCTCATGGCGCCCCACAAAGAATCGTCCCTTTTTCTGCAGGCGGTGAGTGCCTTTGCGAAACTGCTGGGGCAGGAAGAGAACGTGGAAGCCCTACTTGCTTGCACTACTTCTCCGGAGTTGTTAAAGGTTGGAAAGTTCGATGCAGTGAATCTCCCCGGCTACCTCACGACACGTGACTTTATGACGAAGCAGGTACCATCGGTCAAGGGTGATACAACGTTGTATCGGGCAACCCGAATCATGGTTACGGAGAGGGTTCCATCACTTCCGGTTGTGTCGGATACGGGAGAGGTTCTTGGGATGGTGAATCATCGGGTGATACTCAGCGTGATGCTGCCATGGTACGTGAAGCGGATGAAAAGCGGCGAGTTCAAGGCGGTGCGGTCGAGACTCCCCAGAGAGTTAGCTGATCCTCGAAACATTCCAGTCAAAGAGGTGATGGACAAGAGTGTACTGTGCATTTCGGAGGAGCACACGCTCGCAGATGTTGCCACGATGATGGTAAACAAGGACGTTTCTCGCTTTCCCGTGGTTCGCGACGGCGTGCTGGTAGGTATGCTTACGAGGGACGCAGTGGTTGGGAAATTGTTTGGGCCTTAGTGGGAGATGACTGAGATACATAATGAGGACACTGGCAATCATCAAACCTGACGCTGTGGCAAACGCGAATATCGGGAAGATTGTTGCCCATTTAGAGGAGGCAGGCTTCAAGATTCGAGCTGCCAAGCTGACACGCTTTTCGGAGGCGGGCGCGCGTACATTTTATGAAGTACACAGAGAGCGCCCGTTTTACGATTCACTCGTAACGTTCATGACGTCGGGTAACTGCATGGTGATGGTGCTGGAGCATGAGGACGCCGTCTCCAAATTGCGCGATATCATCGGTGCCACAGATCCGGCCGAAGCGGAAGAGGGAACTCTCAGGAAGCTGTATGCGCGATCTAAGGAACGGAACGCGATTCATGCCTCAGACTCTCCTGAAAACGCGGCACGCGAAGTAGCATTTTTCTTTCCCAGCTCCGAGCTGGAGCGACTCACCCGGTAGCAGTGTCCACGTTGACCCAAGTTGGTATCAACGCTATGTTTACCGGCTATGTTGCGAGTTGACTTGAGCGCTCTTAGAGACGGGCCGGTAGAGTTGGATGCGGATGTCGCGAGCGACGACCCGCTGTTCCGGGGGCTAGACTTCAACCTGGCACAGCCAGTACACATCAGCGGCCGGCTGACGGAGGCAGGGTCCTCGCAGGTTTACTGGCGCGGCCGGATCCGGGCGCAACTAAACGAAACTTGCAGACGTTGTCTTGAGCCAGTCACGGTTGCGGCCACTGCCGAGGTGGATGCACTATTTTCCGATAGTCAGATCGCGGATGATCCGTCGGTTTATGCCTCGGGCGCTCGGCCCGGCGAGCTGTATCTGGGCGACGCCGTGAGAGAGGAGTTGTTATTAGCTGTTCCCGGATACGTGCTCTGTCAGGAAGATTGCCGGGGTTTGTGCCCGGAATGTGGTGCTAACCGCAACACCGAAAGGTGTAACTGCGCGCCGCAGGTCGATCGTCGGTGGGCAGGACTCGAAGCGCTTAAGGGTGGACTGAGTGAGGAGTAAGAGGTAGAGCATGGCTGTTCCCAAGAGAAGAACTTCAAAGAGCCGCAAGAGAAAGCGACGCACGCACTACAAGGCCGCGGTTGTAGCCACGCAACCATGTTTGCGGTGCGGTGACCCGCGACGACCTCATCACGTGTGTGAAAGCTGCGGCTACTATGCGGGTAAGAAAGAAGTAGAGGTCGAGGACATCTAAATAGTGATTCGGATCGCGCTAGACGCGATGGGCGGTGACAACGCCCCAGGAGTACCCGTTGACGGTGCGGTCCTAGCGCAACGAGAACTGTCGGATCAGTGCGAGATACTCTTAGTCGGCCGGCAGGGTGAAGTTGAAGCGGCGCTGTCACGCCACAGCTCCGTACCTACAGGTATCAGTGTAGTAGACGCTCCCGAGGTCGTGGCCATGGGCGACAAGCCGCTCTTCTCGGTGCGGAGGAAACCGAACTCGTCAATCGCTGTGGGCCTCAAGCTGCATAAAGAAGGTCAGGTTGATGCTTTCCTCTCAGCGGGGAATACAGGTGCGGTGATGGCGACCAGCGTTCTGACGCTGGGACTCCACCCTGGCGTCGGGCGTCCGGCGATTGCTTCTCCGCTGCCCACAGACATCGACCCGATCATCGTAATTGATAGTGGAGCTAATGTAGACTGCAGCTCTCGTGAGCTTGAGGGCTTCGCCAGGTTGGGGACTGTGTATGCGCGGGATATTCTTGGTTACAAGATGCCGCGTGTCGGATTGCTCAACATTGGTGGGGAGGCAGAGAAGGGGAGTGCGGCGGCCAAGGAGGCATATGCATTACTCATGGGCTCCACTGAGTTTGAGTTTGTCGGCAACATTGAAGGACGTGACGTACTGCACGACAAGTGTGACGTCGTCGTTTGTGACGGATTCGTGGGAAACGTCGTGCTCAAGCTGATGGAATCGGCGGCGGACTTCTTCATAACGGTATTGAGGAGGGAGTTGGACAAGGAAACAATGGACAGCGGGGGGATGACGCGGGCTATCGCTACTCTAGATTGGGCCACCTACGGTGGGGCTCCCTTATTGGGGGTCAGAGGCATCTCCATCATTTGTCACGGCTCTTCTTCGCCGCTCGCGATCAAGAACGCGATCAAGGTGGCTGTGCAATCGGTGGTCAAAGGATTGAACGACCACATTGAAGCAACTTTTTCGCAGACGAGGACGGAAGCCTGAAACGTCCGGTAGCTGAAGTAGCCGCGATCGGGAAGTATGTTCCCGAGAAGGTCCTTTCAAATCAGGACTTTGAACGGATGGTGGATACTACCGACGAATGGATCCGCGCGCGCACAGGGATCCGCGAACGCCGGATATCGGAGGAAGGTGAGACCCTCGCGTACATGTCCAAGCAAGCCGCTCTCGACGTGCTTGAGCAAACCCAGCTTTCTCCAGAAGACATTGACATGATTGTGCTGGGAACCGCGTCGCCCGATCGACTCCTTCCCGCAACCGCCTGTGATCTTCAGGCTGAACTCGGGGCGACGAATGCTGCCGCATTCGACATTGGCGCTGCATGCAGTGGGTTCATTTATGGGTTATCGGTGGCCGAAGCGATGATTGTCTCTCAGCAGGCGACGAACATACTGGTTATCGGAGGTGAACGGCTCTCGAGGATTACCAATTACGAGGACCGGGCCACGTGCATCCTTTTCGGCGATGGAGCGGGGGCGGCGTTGGTGAGGCCGGCGAGCGATTCCAACCGGGGAGTGTTGTCCAGCTATCTCAAGTCCGACGGGAGATTGGCCGAGCTTCTCTATCGGCCGGGTGGGGGGGCGACCCAGCCACCCGACGAGGAGATGCTGCGCAACGGCTCCTACTACATACACATGGCCGGCCGCGAGGTGTTTAAGCACGCTGTCAAGTCGATGGTCGACGCATGCGGCAAGGCGCTAGAGAAAGCAGGTCTGTCCGAGGACGATGTCGACATCATGATTCCACACCAGGCCAACATCAGAATAATAGAAGCCACTGCCAAGCACGCTGGTATTCCAATGGAGAAGGTCGTGGTGAACGTCGACCGCTATGGGAACACGTCGGCCGCGTCCATTCCCATAGCTCTTGACGAGGCCATCGCAGACGGGAGGGTTAAGCCTGGCAGCGTTGTTTTGCTGGCGGCGTTCGGGGGCGGTTTTACGTGGGCAAGCATGGTACTTAGGTGGTAAGCCGTGTTCTCCTCTGTCCTGGCCAGGGGGCGCAGCGTGTTGGGATGGGAAGGGATGTAGCAGAGCGCTTTCCCGCTGCGCTGCAGGTTTTTCAGGAGATCGACGATGCCCTGGGGATGTCCCTCACGCGGATCATGTGGGAGGGTCCAGACCGCGACCTGACCCTGACCCATAATGCTCAGCCGGCGATTCTGGCGCACACGCTGGCTGTTTACGCAGTGGTAGGTCACATGGTGACACCGGTCTTTGGTGCCGGCCACTCGCTGGGAGAATATTCCGCGTATGCGGCAGCGGGGAGCCTCTCTGTCGCCGATGCAGCACGCCTAGTGAGGAGGCGTGGCGAGCTCATGCTACAGGCCGGAGATCATAGAGCCGGAGCTATGGCGGCGGTTATAGGTCTTGATGTGGAGCAAGTCCTGCGTTGTTGTGCTGAAGCCAGCAATGATCAGAACGTAGCTGTCGTCGCCAACTTCAACTCTCACGATCAGACCGTCATCTCGGGCGATGCCGAGGCGGTCGAACGGGCTAGTGCCCTGTGCAAGGATGCCAGAGCCAAACGAGTGTTGCCGCTCAAAGTCAGCGGCGCGTTTCACTCATACTTGATGGAACCAGCTCGGGAATCTCTCCGCAAAGAGCTCAACCGCATTGACTTCAGTGATCCCGAGTTCCCAATCATTGCGAACGCCACGGCGGAGATCGTGACGCGGGGTGCCGCGGGAGCAGAACTGCTGGCACAGCAGATGACCTCTCCGGTGCGTTGGGTGGAAAGTATGGAGAGAGCCGCAGCCGGGATGGATGAAGAGATGACGTTTGTAGAGGTTGGCCCAGGGATTGTGCTGGCAGGTCTCCTCCGAAAAATTCTGAAGGGTAGACGAGTAATCAGCTTAGGAGGTGGCGAGGAAGTGGCCGCCTTTCTCGAGCAACGACGGTGATTGAACTGAACGGTCGGATTGCTTTGGTCACAGGTGCCTCGCGCGGAATCGGACACGCGATTGCTCAAAGCTTCGTGGAAGCGGGGGCAAAGGTCGCTCTCGTGGCTCGTAATGAAGAGGTTCTGCGGGAAGCAGCTGCGAGCATCGGCGAGCTGGCGGTGCCGTTTGTAGCAGATGTGGCTCACGCGGCCGCGGTCAAGCAGGTCGTTGCCGCCGTAGAAGATTCGGTCGGGCCAGTTGACATCTTAGTAAACAATGCGGGCGTAACCAGAGATGGTCTGCTGGTGCGCGCCAGCGAAGAAGATTGGGATGCGGTGTTGGACACGAATCTCAAAGGCGCGTTCAATACGACTAAGTTTGTGAGCCGCGGCATGATGAAGCGGCGCTGGGGCCGAATCATAAACATCGCAAGCGTTGTGGGAATTACAGGAAACCGGGGACAGGCCAATTATGCCGCGTCGAAGGCGGGGCTGATTGGGTTTACGAAGTCGGTCGCCAAAGAACTGGCTTCACGTAACGTATTGGCCAATGCGGTCGCCCCGGGGTTCATAGATACCGACATGACAAGGAACCTCTCGGATGCACAGCAAGAGGCACGCGAGCAGCAGATTCCCCTGGCGAGATTCGGAACGGTGACTGACGTCGCCAATGCCGCGCTGTTTCTCGCCTCCGAGCTCGCTAGCTACATTACAGGACAGGTAATTGTCGTAGATGGCGGCATGGTAACGTAACCACCTAGCAGAGGGAAAGATGAGTGACCTAGAGCAGAAAGTGAAAGACATCATCGCCGAGGAACTTGGGGTGGAGCAAGACAAGCTAACGGATGAAGCCAGCTTTATGGACGATCTGAACGCTGACAGTCTGGACACCGTAGAGCTGGTCATGGCTTTCGAGAAGGAATTTGACATTGACATTCCCGACGAAGATGCCGAGAAGCTTCGCACCGTAGGGGATGCACTCAATTACCTCCGTGAGAAGAAGGGCGACTAGTCCTTGCGAGCAGTTGTAGTGACCGGGATCGGCGTTGTCTCGCCACTGGGCAAAAACGCTGACGAAATGTGGCAGGGCCTCCTGGAAGGGAGGTCGGGAGCCGGCCCGATTGGGCGATTCGACGCGACCGATTTCGATGTCCGCTTCGCGTGTGAAGTAAAGGACTTCGACCCTCTCGAATACCTCGACCGGAAGGAAGCGAAGCGGTGTGATCTGTTTGCCCAATACGCCGTCGCTGCCTCTGACCAGGCCCTGCAGGATGCAGGTCTCACTGAGCTGCCGAACGCTGATCGGTGTGGCGTCGTGATCGGCAGCGGAGTCGGCGGCATCCGGACGTTCGAGGAACAGTGTCGCACCTACCTCGAGAAGGGCGCGCGGCGCGTATCGCCCTTCTTTGTGCCAATGTTCATTCCCGATATGGCGGCGGGACTGATATCGATTCGATACGGCGCGCGAGGGCCAAACTACTGTACGGTTTCCGCCTGTGCATCTGCGGCCCATGCGATTGGAGAGTCTTGCCGGCTCATCCAGAATGGCAAGGCCGATCTGATGATTTGCGGCGGTGCAGAAGCGGCAATTACGCCGCTCGCAATATCGGGCTTCGCGAACATGAAGGCACTCTCAACCCGCAACGACGAACCGGAAAAAGCATCCCGCCCGTTTGACCGGGACCGAGATGGCTTCGTCATGGGTGACGGGGCCGGTATCCTCATACTGGAGTCGCTTGACAGCGCCGAGACGCGCGGTGCAAGAATCAGGGCCAAAGTGATCGGGTATGGTATGAGTGCCGATGCCCATCATATGACGCAGCCTGCTCCGGGAGGTGTCGGTGCTAGGAAAGCCATGCTGGAGTGCATATCGGACGGCGGGTTCGATCTAACCGAGGTCGGGTACATAAACACGCACGGTACTTCAACGCCGCACGGAGACGTAGCGGAAGTGAAAGCCGTCAAGGAAGTTTTCGGTGAGCACGCATGGAACCTCGTGTGCGGCTCGACGAAGTCCATGACCGGACACCTGCTGGGGGCTGCGGGTGGA
>JAZFQE010000027.1:0-16502 GCA_036444955.1 Gemmatimonadales bacterium | reverse complement strand
GAGTCCAGCACCGGTGTGACGTTGCGTACGTCGATACCCGCAAAGACCCAATCTGTGATCCGATCATGTCGTTCCGCAGGGCCGTACAGCAGCGTGTAGAGTGGCCCGCGGTTTGCGCGTCGCAGTCTGCGGAGATAAGCATCCAACGAATCTAGGAGCACGGTCTCATCAATACCGCTCAGGCTCGCAGCGTCAGGCCCTGGACCCAGACGGATACCCGTCCAGTGCTCCCGGTCAGGGTTCCGCTCGGGCAGGAAAAGTATCGTCTGCCTCTCATCCTCTCCCACGGCCATGACCAGCCAGGCATCCGGGGTTTCGAGTCCGGTGAGGTAGAAGAAGTAATCGTCCTGCCTAAAGTCGTTGTCTTGGACCACAATCACCTCGATATCCCGCATCCCGGCCGCGGGAACTGCGATGACCCCTCTCTCAATGCGGTCCATGAGGTGTGAGCGGCGGGCTGAAGTCGCGCCGATCGCGACAGGCCTACCTGCTCCCGGTAGCACGGAGGTGGGTGTCTGCGCTGAAGCTGGAACCACGTGGACGAGCATTATGAATGGCAAAATAAAGAACAACATGTTCGACTTGATCTGTTGTCTCATTACCGATCTAGCTCCCTTTGAAATGAAGTCCGAAGTTAACCGTTACTGTCCGCTGGAACGAGTGCTGATCAACCGATTTATACCGATTATCTTGTGGTATGAGCGAAGGTGACACTCCTCTGTTCTCAGATTTCGGATCGGGAGTTGGCGTTTGACGCCGCGCGATAGAGATAGGCGAGCCGCCGAGCTCCGCACTGTCATAGAGCATGCGATTCATCAGTACTACGTTCTCCATGCTCCGGAGTTATCCGACCCCGAGTACGACCGTCTGTTCCGCGAATTGCAGGATCTCGAGGCGAAGCACCCGCATCTGCGAACGGCTGATTCACCAACCCATCGCGTTGGGGCCGAGCCGGCTGTCTCGCTCCCTAAACACAGGCATGGAGTTCCCATGCTCTCCCTTGCCAACGCGTTCGACTCGGCGGAACTAGAGGCGTGGGAAAAGCGGATCGCGCGGATCGCACCAGAGGCCCCCGAAGCCGGCTACAACCTAGAGCTGAAGATAGACGGTGCGGCTGTCAGCCTGACTTATGAGTCGGGAGTGTTGACCGTCGGCGCCACCCGCGGCAATGGGACTGTAGGAGAGGAAATAACGGCCAACGTGCGCACGATACCGGATATACCACTGAGGCTCCAGGGAAAAGGCTGGCCGCAGGAAGCCGAGATTCGAGGTGAGGTCTATTTTCCGTTGGAAACCTTCAGAAAACTCAATGAGGCGAGGACAGAGGCAGGAGAGGCCACTTTCGCGAACCCGCGAAATTCGGCGGCTGGCAGCCTGCGACAACTCGACTCGAAGGTCACGCGCAGCCGTGGCCTCCGCTTCTACGCGTTCAGCGTCGAGCCTTATGAGAACGTCGCTGAAACCCAGCATCAGTTGCTCGACAAGCTCCAATCATGGGGTTTCAGAGTCGCGCCTCACCGCACACGCGTGCCCACTCTCGATGACGCAAAATCCCAAATCGAACAGCTGGAAAAAACGCTGGGTGAGCTGGAGTTCGAGGCCGACGGCGTCGTGGTCAAGGTTGACCTACTTTCCATACATGCGGAGCTCGGCGTCGTCGGCGGCAGGGAACCGCGATGGGCCATCGCTCGCAAGTTCGCACCGGAAGTCGCAGTAACCCGATTGCTGAACATTGGGATAAACGTTGGCCGAACGGGAACCCTGAATCCATACGCAGAACTCGAGCCGATCGAAGTGGGGGGCGTCACTGTATCGAACGCCACCCTACACAACATGGACGTGATTGCCGCGAAAGACGTGAGGATCGGCGACTGGGTAGAGGTCACGCGTGCCGGAGAAGTGATACCCCAGGTATTGGGCCCGGTGCGAGAAAAGCGCACAGGCAAGGAGAAGACATTTCAGATACCGACGCACTGCCCTGTCTGTGGTACGCCGGTCCAACATGAGGATGACGAAGTAGCATACATCTGCCCCAACGAAAAATGTCCCGGTCGGATCCTGGAATCGCTAGCGCACTTTGCCTCGTCGGGTGCTATGGACATCCGGGGTCTCGGATACCAGCGCGTTTCACAACTCGTCAACGCCGGCTTCATCTCCAACCCTGCCGACATTTACGAGTTGAAAGCCGGCGAGCTCGAAGAGCTCGAAGGCTTGGGCAAGAAATCGGCTGAGCAGTTGGTCGCCGCAGTCGAAGAATCCAAGAGCCAGCCGCTGGCCACGCTTCTTTTTGCGCTTGGCATCAGGCATGTGGGAGCGGAAGTCGCGAAACTCATCGCCAAGAAGTTCGGATCTATGGATGAGATCACGGCCGCTCCGCCGGAAGAGATCAGCGAGATAGAGGGGGTCGGCGATACGATAGCGGAGGCAGTGGCCGCATACTTCGCCAGATCTCAGAATCGTTCTTTGATCCGGAATCTGGCCCACCTGGGTCTGTGCACCACCGAGGAGGGCACGGAAGGTGGGACACTGGCGGATGAGGTCTACGTGATAACGGGGACCCTGCCTTCGCTGTCGCGTGCTCGGGCAACTGCGCTGATTGAAAGAGCCGGAGGTCGCCTTACGTCCAACGTGTCCAAGAAAACAACAGCTTTAGTGGTTGGATCGGAACCAGGAAGAAAGCTCGAGCTAGCCCACAAGCTGGGCGTGGAGACGATTGATGAAGCCGAACTCTTGCGACGAGCCGGGGGAAACGCCTAACTTGGCTGACCGAGACCCCACGATTTGCGACTGAATGGATTCAACCCCTAACCAGACTGGAACCACGGTATCAATCGGTGCCGCCGCTTTCCAAGCGCTCCGGCAAGCTCTGCACCGGAATATCGGGGATGATGCGGCCGCGGTGTTGCAGGAAGCGGGATACGCGACTGGAAACGATCTCTATGACAGTTTCACCTCGTGGCTGCCGGAGCACGCCGGTCTCAACGATCCAGCCAAGTTGGATGCTGAACACCTTGGCGAAGTTTTGTCTTCATTCCTCGGCACCCTGGGATGGGGAGCATTCAAAATGGAAAGGCTGGGTCAGGCGGGTGTCTTGCTCACATCAAGCAACTGGATTGAGGCCGATCCGGCAGCCGGATCCGCCCATCCTTCCTGCAACTTCTCCGCGGGCATGCTCGCGGCGTTCCTGAGCCGGATGGCGGATGGCACGATAGCCGTATTAGAAGTGGCATGCCGCAGCCAGAACATTGATCGCTGCGTCTTTTTGGTGGGATCTCAGGAATCGTTACAGACTGTCCATAATGGAATGATGGCCGGAAGGGAATACTCCGACATCCTTACTTCCTGATCCTATACCAACTCGCCCCTCCCCCTCACAGCCGCAACCGACTTACCCCCCAGTTCTCCCTCGATTCGCAACGCCGCGTCCTGATCCCACGGCAGAATCACCCTATTCTTCGTCATGAGCGCGCTGAAGTCAGGCCTATAGTCCCCGGTCCTGATCGAAACGGCAGTCTTAACAGCCGATGGGCTCAACCGCCACACGGTCGCAAGCGCAAGCTCGAGAGTATCACCGGTATCGCAGGTCTCGTCCACCACAAGCACACGCCGCCCTCGAACGCTAGGCGGCGGCTCCGTGACAAGCGTAGGTCGCACCCGTCCCGGCTCCCTGGTGACGGCCATCGATGCAAAGTCCCGTTGCAACATCGACGCAACCACGGCACCCGGTATGACTCCGGCCTTGGCTATTCCCACGACGATCTCGGGATCGAACGTAGCTGCTACGCGCAGTGCCAATACGCGGCACAGTTCTCCAAACAGGGGCCACCCGATCTCGAGACTGTGCCTGTGATCTGCCAAGTGCAAATTCAGTGGTTCTTGCATCGTTATATAGATCTTACACCGGTGGCGTCGAGACGACAATATCGTAATCATTGCGTTGCAAACCGCACCTAGGCGGGGTATTTTCACCACTCAGATGAGTTTCTGGAAAAAACTATTCCAACGTCGCCCTCGCGACGAGCTCAAACCGCAGCGACTTGACTATTTGAACGAAGCCCTTGCCCTCGAACGTCAAGGAGACTACGACGCGGCACTTACGTCGTATCGTCTGGCGCTACGGGATAATCCGGTTGATCCCAGGGTGCTCCAGAACATGGCGATCGCGTATACTAAGACTGACAACCACGACGATGCCATTCGATTCTATCGCCGCGCCCTCGAGATAGACCCGGCCCTCGCGGGCGCGCATTATGGAGTAGCTTTCCTCTACATGAAACGAGGCAACTCCGCGGCCGCAAGAGAACACCTCGAGGCCTTCCTCGGATCACCACCTATCGGCCCCGATGCCGCAAAGTGGGTTCAGCACGCCGAACAGACCCTGGCTGAGATTTGCGAAGAGCAGGACTCCTGAGCACTCTGGCTGCGCTGTCAGCATTGGGTTGGGGCTGCAGCGACGTTGCCGGGGATTTTGACCGGATTATTGCCATCGAGATACCCAACCCCCTCAATCGTGAGGTCGAGGAAGGGGATACTCTCACTCTGGAGGCGGTTGTCTTGAGCGCATCCGGCGAAGAGGTGCTGGACGCTCAGATCTGGTGGGCAGTTCTGGATATCGACAGCGGGCAGATTGGGTTCACGCTCGACACGACGAGCGGACTGGTGCGGGGACAGTTTCCCAGTTCAGCGAGGGTGCAGGCCAGATTTGAAAATCTTCGATCCGGTCCGGTTACGGTAACCGTGACGGGAGCTCCCGACTCGATTTCCGCGCTCAGCAACCTGCGTCTCACGACTACTGCAACCGAGCAGCTGTCACCAGCGATGATTGTTCAGGTACTCGATGTGACTACCACCGAAGCACCGACACCGTTGGCTAACAAGGTAGTGAGTTTTTCGATCGTTTTTCCTGAAGCGCCGAGCGGCGTCACACTCACGCAGGGGGCTCAGGCACAGCCCACCGAGGGAACTAGTCTCGACGTCGTCACTCTGGCCAACGGCAACGCAAGCGCTTTCTTGACCCGCATCACCGGAATGAGTCAGCCTGACAGCGCTGTCGTTGAAGCAACCGTCATCACGGCAGCCGGACAGCAAGTCGCAGGATCACCCGTGACGTTCGTGGTTGAATTCGAACCTTCTGGCACTTCCAACTGAACCGAAACCGCACCCGGTGGCTGGACTACAGAACCTAACCCAGCTCTTCCTCGACGCCGTAGACCGCTACGGCACCAAGCGCGCCGCCCAGCGGTATAAGTCAGGCGGTATCTGGCACAACGTCAACCACCAGCAGCTCGCCCGAAAAATCAAGCTTGCCTCCGTCGGTCTCCGGGATTTGGGTCTCAAGCCGGGAGATCGTGTGGCTATTCTATCGGAGACGCGGGCGGAATGGGCGATCGCTGATTACGCATGTTTGATGGCTCGATGTGTGGATGTGTCAGTCTATCCAACACTGCCGCCCGATCAGATCAGTTACATACTTCGCGACTCTGGCGCGCGCGCCATCTTCGTCTCCAACGCTGAGCAGCGGGAGAAAGTAAGCAAGATACGGCATGAGGTCTCCGAACTGCGATGGGTACTGACGTTCGAAGATGTTGTCGGCAGTGACGATGAAACGACACTGCCGGGGCTCATCCAGCGAGGAGCTTCGGTCGAGGAGAAACACGTAGAACACGTCGACGACGCGCTAGCGGCAAAACCCAACGACCTTGCGGCCATAATTTATACGTCGGGTACGACCGGTGATCCCAAAGGGGTCATGCTCACACATGGGAACTTCTGTTCCAACGTCCTGGCGGTTTCCCAAATTCTGCGCTGCGGACCGGAGGATAGTTGCCTCAGCTTCCTCCCACTGGCACACAGCTTGGAGCGGATGGGTGGGCATTACTACATGTTTCACAACGGCGTAACGATTAACTACGCCGAGGATATGGATTCGCTGGCCGCCGACATGCTCGAGGTTCGTCCCACCGTCATGCTAGCCGTGCCGCGGGTGTTTGAAAAGATCTATGCCCGGGTCCTGGAGAATGCGTTGGAGGGCGGCTCGCTCAAACGGAGATTTTTCTTCTGGGCCAAGCGAAACGCCGAACAGTGGGCCGGTTTGGAACTCGAGGGTGAGGCGATTCCCAGACCGCTGGCTCTGAAGAAGGCTATTGCAGACAAGCTCGTATTTGCCAAGCTGCGGAAGCGAACCGGAGGCCGCATCCGGTTTTTCGTGTCTGGCGGAGCACCACTTTCTGCCGAGATCGCCAGATTCTTTTACGCCGCCGGATTGACCATCGCCGAGGGTTACGGGCTGACAGAGACATCACCAGTGGTCTCGCTCAACAGCATCGAAGACGTCAGGATCGGCTCAGTCGGACGGCCATTGTCTGATGTCGATGTCAGGATAGCGGAGGATGGCGAGGTGCTGTGCCGCGGCCCAAATGTGATGCAGGGGTATTACAACCAACCCGATGCTACTGACAGTGCTATAGACGGAGACGGATGGTTTCACACCGGAGACATCGGCGAGATCGATCCTGACGGCTACATCTCGATAACCGACCGCAAGAAGGACATCATTGTAACAGCCGGGGGTAAGAATATTGCCCCGCAACCAATCGAGAATAAGATCAAGCTAAACAAGTACGTCCTCAACGCCGTGATGCTCGGCGATAAACAAAGGTTTCCGATCATCCTCGTCGTGCCTCACATAGGAGCCCTACAAGCCTGGGCGAACGAGAGAAAGATGAACGATCTCGACACAACGGAGATGCTCGCGCACCCCGACATCATTGCGAAAGTGGAACGGGAGGTGATGCTACAGCTCCGGGGACTTGCGAGCTACGAGACTCCGAAAAAAACACTCCTGATTGAGAAAGACTTCACCATCGACGACGGGGCACTCACACCTACGATGAAAGTAAAGCGACGAGTGATCGAACAGCGCTATGCCGATTTGATACGGAGAGCGTACTCGTAAAGACCTCGCGGTGTCACGTCTGGCGAGAATCCGCATTACCCGCGGATATCTTCCGACCCACCCACATACCCTCTCCAACCGCTAGCGTTTCCAGACCGTTAACTCCGTCCAACTCGGCAAGCGCAACCAGCCTCTGACCGCTAAGTAGTATCCTTGCTGACTCCTCCAGCCAATGATGCTGACAGTACTCGGAGCCGATCACTACACCCCTGCAAAAAGAGTTTCTGAGAGGAAGGACGTGGCTCCGAGTGATGGACGATAACGATGGCAACACGGACTCCGGTTCCGGGGAATTTACGCCGACGAAGTGTACCATCCCGATCATGTCAATAAGCTGTGGTG
This sequence comes from Gemmatimonadales bacterium, assembly GCA_036444955.1. GTDB lineage: Bacteria > Gemmatimonadota > Gemmatimonadetes > Gemmatimonadales > GWC2-71-9 > B16T1B5. The sequence goes on along the minus strand of JAZFQE010000027.1, from coordinate 9,205 downwards.
CGAGCAACGAGGCCGACCCGATCAGTACGACATAACCCCCAGGACTTTGCAGCGCCAAAAGAGCCTGCACCCCCGAGGCATTGATTCCCGAAACGTCGCCCCCTGAGGTGCTCGTCTCGTCTTCGCTGAGGAAGAGTACTCCCTCGCGGATGTGGTACTCGCTATGACAGACCGGACATCCTACCGTACCGCTCACGACGTGCCTTCCGGCCATTTCCTCGGACGACAGCACGCAATAAGTGTTTTCGTGTGCCGTCGGGCACCTCAGGTATTCAGTCAGCTCAATAAACAACTTTCCCACTTGGGACGGCGCGTGAATTCACACGAAGCTAACCTGGACATTGCCTCGTCGGGTCACAGCAACCGACGGCGACTTTTCCAGTCAGCAAGCTCAATCGAGCAACTCTCCCGCGTGAGCCAGCCTGAGGAACTCGTCCCTGGTTTTCGCGTCATCACGGAAAGAACCGCGCAGCGCGCTGGTCACTGCTAACGAATGTTGTTTCTCGACTCCCCGCATCATCATGCACAAATGACGTGCTTCCAAGACCACGCCTACTCCTCGGGGGGATAAGATCTTCATTATCGCATCCGCTATCTGGTCAGTGAGACGTTCTTGAACCTGGAGGCGCCTCGCATACAAATCCACGATTCGCGCTGTTTTCGAGAGACCTAGAATCTTGCCGTTTGGTATGTATGCGACATGGATTTTTCCGTAGAAGGGAAGCAGATGATGTTCACACAGAGAATAAACCTCGACATCACGCACCATGACCATGTTTTCATGCGCCTCTTCGAAGACGCCACCACCCACTACATCGTCGACGGACATCTCGTATCCCCGCGTGAGCCACCTCAGGGATGCTTCGACGCGTTCGGGTGTGTGTAGCAAACCCTGGCGATCGGGATCTTCGCCCAAGAGCTCGAGTATCCTGCGCACGTTCACTGCTAACTCTGTCGGCTCACTGAAATCGGCGTCGGTCCCGGCTTCAGCAACAAATCTGTTAGATGTCACGTTATGGCTCCGGAAAGCGGGTTGTGTGATGCGAGTATCTTAATTTACTTGAATTGCCGAAGAGGGGGATCGCTTACCGAGAGGTGGATGGGACAAAAAACCGCCGATGCACTTGGCGATGCACCGGCGGTATGAAACGGGAAGGAAGAGTATTATTGAAGCCCGCACACACAGAGATGGTGCCCTAACCGCAACGTCTGTCTTCCCCGCGGGGCGTGGCATAGGCCGCGGCAAGCGGGCCCGTGTTCGAGCCTGTTGGCTCAATAATTTATCTCTTGACCTTCCCCACTTCTTCGTGGGCGAATATAGAGCTTGGTCAACGAAGCGTCAAGGAACAATCGACACCAATCACTATCGGTTATGAAGCTTTCAATAATAGGCGCGCTGTTCATGTTACTGCTCTGGGTACTGCTGGCCTTCGTGCTACAGTTTGCAAGCGGCTGGGTGCACGTTCCTCTAGCACTCGCGGCCGTACTGCTTGCTCGCGCTATTATCCTGTCAGACGATACCTCCTCGGAAACGGATTAAGTCGAGCGGTCAGATCTCCCAATTAGACAGCAGGACAACACCCTCACCGACGTCAGTCTCCTCAAATCCGTCTAGCGTCATCCGCAAATCTGTCCAACTTACCTGATAGCCGCGCATTATCAGCGAACTGTAGGCCTGCTTCCGAGCAGTCTGACAGCGAATAGTAACTCTGGAGATACCGCTCCGCGCTGCGCAACTCGCGGTCGACGAGATCAGTTTCTCAAATGTGTCAACAGAATCAGCGAACAATTTCAGGATTCGTACTTCGTCCGGACCCTTATTGTTTGCGAGAGGCGCTGAATGCCAGAGTGCAAAACCCCGAACTTCGGACCCTTCCTCAATAATGATCGTGTCGCCGATGCCAAGCTCTTCAGTGAGTTGATGCTCTCGGGTGAAGTCATAGCCCGGCGCGGCCAAGTTCAATCGCTCGCGGCACCGTTCGAGCAACCCGGCCTTGCTGCTGCCGCTCGGACCGCTCAGCAGCAAGTACTCGGGTGCAATAGAATGCTTGGTTGAAGGGCTGCCCATCGTGACCGTGAGATACCCCGGCCGGAAGTCGAGTGAACTGTAGAAACCAATGTTTTCCGCCGTTCGAGGCATGGTTTCCAACCCTATGGTCGTTGCGCCCCGATCCTTCAGCCAGTCAACGGCCGTATTAACGATCAGTTTGCCCAACCCTTCTCCCTGTCGATCGGACCTCACAGCCAAAGGTCCCATCCAGCCTTCGACACCTGAATAGTGCACCATATTGAATGCGAGCAATTCCCCTTCTTCATCCGACCACAGCATCGCACCCTCACCTGCATCCCTTATGGCGTAACGCCAGATATCAGGGTTCAGCGGCGGCACTCGTACACCGATCATCCCGTCTCGCCGGTACCGATCAGTAAACGAATCCGAGAAGACACGGTTCAGCTCCTCTATGTCACTCACAGATGCCTGAACCGGCCCTGTTATCAGCCGATCATGCTGCCAGGTCTTGATTCCCATCCGATCCAGATCCTTCAGTAACTACCGACGCCCCTGTGCCCTCGTTAAACCGAACACGGAGGACTCGATCGGCACCGTCCCGCACGGACTCAATATGAGAAATTAGCACCACCTGCGGGAACCTGTCGCGAAGCCGCCGCAACAACTCAATCACATTTTCCCGCTTCACCTCGTCCAGCGACCCAAAGATTTCGTCCAGTACTAAGAGAGATAAGGGGTGCCCCGACCTCTCTGCAACCATCTGGCTGACGGCAAGTCTCAGAGCCAGGTTTGCGACATCCTCCTCACCACCGGATATCACACTTTTCTCAACTCCATCCTCGACTATTCTAACATTGTAGTCCTCGTCGAGCGCCAGTTCGTGATACCGATCCTCCGTTAGCTCGGCTAGGAAAGAGGACGCAATTTCTGACAGTTCTGGACGCATGCTTGCGTTGAGCTCGGTGCGCAGATCTCTGATTGCTGAATCTAGAACCTCAGCAACACGCAATTCCTTCTTGATGTCCTTCAATCTCCTCACATTGGTCGCCAGCTCTTCTGTCTTCTGCTCAAACCCTCTAACCATAGCTTCGGTGGCCTTGAGGTCACCCTCAAGCCCAGCGATCTCCAGTTCGCGCCGGCGAGCACGAAGCTGGGCGTCCTCGTATCGCTTCGCGACGACCTCAAACTCTGTCTCACTGAACCCCATCGACTCGATCTTGTCGGTTAGCCGGGCGACGATTTCTTCCTTTTCTGACAGATTCCGCCCGGCCCCATCCACTTCCTTAACCAGGCCCTCGACCTGTTCTGCTTTGACACGTGACCTCATCGCCGCCTGCACGGTCGGCTCGAGTCCTTTGAGGTTTGCTCGCACGCTGTCGTGCCGATTGGCGTCGTACCGGTCGGGAAGTGCTGCAAGCTCCTTCTCAAGATTGATCTTGTGCTCCATGCGGGCATCCAGTTCCTTCACCAGATCACCGCATTCTCGGACGCGTGCCTCACATGCACCGACCAATGCCCGCGCTTTATCAGCAGCACCTGCCAGCTGTTTGCGTTGCGCGACAACCAGCACCATTTCCTCCGGCTCCTTCTTCAGTTGCTCAAACCTCTGACGGAAGAACTTACCCGTGCTTTCGATTTCCTCCATTTGCGTATTCAACGACGCCAGAACGCGAGCATGCTCATCACCTAGGACCCTCGAGCACGTAGGACACGTTCCGTCCGGTCCGAGTTCTTCCACCCGTTTCCTCTGCCTGTTGAGATCACCATACTGATCCCGAAATGAAGCCAGCTTTGTGTCCGCATCCTGACGGTCGCGGATCCAGGCCGTACGATTCTTCGCTTCCTCGTCCTGCACCAATACCAGACGTTTCTCGGCTTCCCGCGCCTGCTCTCGTGCCCGCTCCAATTCTGATTCAGCGTTCTCCAGAACCCGGACACGGTTCGTCAATCTGTCCGTTTCCGCCGACACCTCCTCCAACTTACCCATCAAGGATCTTCGCTTTCCGGCACGTTTGGCCTCCGCGTCCAGAGCCTCGAGCTCGACCCGAAGTGGATCAACTTCGCGAAGAACGTCCTCAAGTTCCTCGAGTTCATCGCGAGCTCGGAGCGCAGTCGCCAACTCCTTGTCAACCCGCATGCATTCTCTACGACCCTCCTCCACCGCCTGCCGAGCCAGCTTCAAGTTGGATTGGCTAGCAGTAACTTGCTCGCGTAGCGCCACCAGCCTGTTCCACTCTGGGCCAACCTCCGTGAGTTCCCTCTCAGCCGTGGTACGCGCGCGTTGTGCTTCCTCGTGTCGCGTCCTTGACGCATCCAGTTCCCGCTTCGCCCTGCCGAGTTCCTCCCGCAGCGCACCCTCGTCGCCCAAACTTCGCTCGGTCGCCGTCAACTCCCCGCGCAGCACACTCCTGCCCTCGCGCAGCTGATCCTGGACGTCTTTTAATTTCTCATAACCCAGAAGCCTCGACAGGAACTTGGCCCGCTCCGATGGAGTAAGTGACGCCATTATCGCGAGCTCCTTCTGGCCCGTGAAGTACGTGTTGAAGAACTCGGAAAGCGTCATGCCGAGGAGTCTGATGACACGTGAAGTAACCTCCTGGTGACTGCTCGCGATCGGCTTGTCTCCTCCATCCTGGTACAATTCGGCCTGGTACAACCCTCTCACAACGCGGTACTCATGTGCACCAAGGGATAGACTCAGCTCAACTCTGACCTGCGATCGTGGAGCTGCGCCGTTCCACCGGATGGACTCCTTCGTACCCCTCGCCGCTTGTGCGCCGTACAAGGCCCAGGCAATTGCCTCAAGCAGAGTGGTCTTACCCGAGCCGTTCGGCCCTATGATTGCCGTGAGTCCCAGGCCAAGCACAATTTCCGTGTCCGCATGTTGGCGGAAGTTTGTCAGACGGAGGCGATGGAGTTGCATCTAGACTGATTCTTGCTCGGCGAGTGTGTCCAAGCACGTACGTGCGAGAGCCCGAACTCGACCACGATCAACATCAGCATCGAGTGGTCGGGTGGCGAGATAGTCCAGCAGGATTTCCGGCACCGTCTTGCGCGTTGCTGGGGATGCGAGCCCTATCTCATGGTTCACCTCGGGTTTTCTAACATCCAGATTGAAATGCAGAGCTGAGGCCTTGTAGGCGCGGATTTTCGTATGATCCATCTGCCTCGAGATACCCCGTGGAACCTCGCGGATGACTTGGCGAACCACGTTGTTGTTGATCCCCTCTGGAGTAGCTTCAATTCTTTCTTCTAACAGACGGTCGAGTTCCTCCGGAATGAGACCTGCGCCAAATATTTCCTCGAGGTCGGCGAACTTGCGCGCCAGCTGGATCGGGCGAAACGTCACCGCGGCTGTTTCCCGTAGCTCCACCAACAGCCATCCCTTTCCGGTCGGGCGACCTTCCGCAGCTTCCGCTTTCAGCTCTCCCCACGGGTTGGTGCTGACGTACTCAGTCGATCCTGAATACCAGGCGTTCGGCGCTACCGGGCGGGCGACGTGATAATGACCCAGCGCAATGTACGACCAAGTTTCCGGACGCAGGTCGTCGAGCTCGATCTGAGCGCCACCGTACTCGTGCTGCGCACTGTTCCACGGTAGCGCTCCCGCTACCTCCCCGTGGGTCACAAGTACATTCCAGCGGCAGTCGGGATTCGGAGCAACTCGCAGACCCGACGATGACACTAAGGACGCGTACGGAACGCACGCTATTGATGTCTCCAAGTTGGGGAAGAGCAACTCCCCAGTGTCGGCGCTAACCACCGTGACCGTGTCTATCGCTTCCAGGAGCGTGAGAATTGAGCCGGTTTCAGTCGACCGCGGCGTGTCGTGGTTACCCGCTATGACGATGACCGGAACGTTCGCCAACGTTTCTGCCAGAAGCGAAAATTGACGGAATGCCTCGAGGATGGCCGAGTTGGTAGGCCGAACGGAATGGAAAACGTCTCCGGCTACTATTACGACGTCAGGAGCCTGATCTATTACTTCGGCGATTACTCTCCTGAACGCGAGAGCCACGTCGGCTTCTCGCTGATTACTCCCATCGGCGGTCTGCCGGTGGTACTGCCGGTAGCCCAGGTGTAAGTCAGCAACATGCGCAATTCTCACGCGACCGATCCGTGCTCTGAGATCTTGACCGCCGTCATTAGGCCGTCACGCACGGGGATGACCGATGCGACGAGTCGTTCGTCACGCGCGGCAAGCCTGTTGAACTCCCTCATCCCTACGACGTCTGGGTCGCTGGAATCTGCAGCGACGATGCGCCCCTCGAGGTGTGTGTTATCGCACAGCAGCAAGCCACCAACGCGGAGGAGTCGCATAGAGTGGTCGAAGTATGCCGGCAATGATTCCTTATCCGCATCTAGGAAGACGACGTCAAAGTGCGGCTCAAGTCGCGGAAGGATCTCACGGGCATCACCAACCACCAATTCGATCCTTTCGGACACCCCAGACTCTTGGAAGGCTCGGCGGGCAACCGAAGCACGCTCTCGATCCAGTTCCACAGTAACCAGCTGTCCATCTTCGGGCAGTGCCCTGGCGATCCAGATAGCGCTGTAACCCCCAAGTGTCCCGACTTCCAACACGCGTCGGGCGCCTACGGCTGTAACCAGCATGTGGATGATCTTGCCTTCTTCGGCCGACACGTGGATCTGGGGTAGGCTCTCCGAAAGGTGTCTCTTCCGGACTGCTTCCAACGCTGAATCCTCCGCGGCAAAGAGTTCGTTGATATAACTCTGCACCCGATCCCCTGTGCTCACCAAATCCTCCTCAGGGAAATCGCAGAGCGCCTTCGATTTGTACCGGCAGAGTAGTCAACCACACGCCGGCCGCAGCGCCCGAATGATCCAGGTCAATCAAGATATTCTCCACCGCTCCGTGACCGCGGATTCAAAGTCCAGCCACAAAGCTCGACAAGCGTCGGAGCGCAGACGAGATCGACTTTTCCGATGCAGCATACGACATCCTCACCCATCGCTTGTCGCCAAAGGCATCCCCCGGTACTAACGCCACCCCCTCTTGCGCAAGCAAACGCTCGCAAAATCCTAGAGCGCCGTCGCCCCCTTCGGAAAAGTATTTATCTACCCTAAAGAAAAAGTAGAACGCCCCAAGTGGCTCAATGAATTCCACGCCATGCATCTTGGACCGGAAATAGTCAACTACGAGATCGCGCCGCCGCCAGAACTGCTCCACCATGTGGCTGACCTCCTCATCCACACGTCTTTCGGAAAAAGCGGTTGCCGCGGCCCACTGTGCGGGATGCGACGCGCCACTCGTTGTGTGACTCTGCACTGAAGCCATGGCCTTGGCAATTTGATGAGGGGCTAGCGCCGCCCCTATCCGCCATCCGGTCATCGCATAGGCCTTGCTGGCTCCGTATACCACGACGACTTTCTCGAGCAGGTTGTCGGGTAGATCCAAGACCGACGGTGCGGGCCCCTGGCCATAATGAATGAGTCTGTAGACCTCGTCCGAGATCAGCCACACTCCCTTGTCATGCGTCCACTCGGCGATCTTCTTGAGTTCAGCTCTCGTATATACTGCGCCCGTCGGATTAACAGGCGTGCACATTAGCACGCCGCGCGTGGAGCTGTCGCTCGCGGCTTCCAGATCCTCCACCCCTACCTTTAGGCTCCATTCGATATCACCGGGCACCAGCACGGGTTCCGCCCGCGAAAGATGCACGATCGGGGGGTAGGAAACCCAGTGAGGGGATGGGATCAGCACCCTGTCACCAGCGCCGAACAGTGTGAAGCAAGCATTGAACAACGACTGCTTTGCGCCAGTCGAAATAACCAAGTTGTCCGCATTCACGGGTCTGCCCCCGGAGAGCAGAGAAAGATTGCGGGCAACCGCCACGCGCAACTCGAGTATGCCGGCGTTCGGCGGATATTTCGTTTTCCCCTGGTGGATGGCTCTTATAGCAGCGTCAGCGGCGAGTTGCGGCGTGGCGAAATCCGGCTCGCCGGCCGACAAATCGATCACGTCTTCGCCGGCGGTCCTGCGACGCTGAGCTTCCTGGTTTATGGCAAGTGTGACCGACGGCTCGATGTATCTGATATTGGTTGAAAGCCCACGGCGGGGATTACCCTTGGCCGAGCTATCTCCGGACACAGGAGTCAATTCTGTTTGGTTCCTGATGGAAACGGTGTACTGACGAGAGAACCAGAGCTGAACAAACCAATTCTCACCGCCGTAACCTAGCGTAACGGTCCATAATCGCCAGCATGTTGCGTGAGAACCTCCGTGAAGCTAGCATGCACAGTGGCGGTAGCCAATACACACCTCTTTGACAACTGAGCTGCAATGGACTGGGACTTCGAGCTTAAGCTGGGTGCATCTGAACGAGCGGCACTGGATGCAGGCAAAAACCTGATTTACGTGTCGCTACCCGCTGGTTGGGCAGTGGAACCCCTCTTCCGCCACCTCCCCGCGGGTGGTGATAGCGGCATGACCGATCTGTTCTTGGTGCCCGAGGCGTCCGAGGGTCTCGAACTCAGTCATTTGCTCAATCACATCGAACCGCTCGCACCCGCTCATCCCGTCACAGCGCTCGACCGAACCACTAGCCTACTCAAGCGTAAGTTCCTCAGGTCGCTGGTCGCCACTCCCGCCGATGCTCTGCTGCTAATTTCCGGCTCGGCGCTCCGCCACGCACAGGTATCGCGTATCACTATCCTCTGGCCCGAGCTCCAGATCACGTTAGGACACTCCAAAACTCTCGACTCACTGCTCGCGGAACATCAGAACGCACAGCGTCTACTCATCACGTCGAACGAGGCCGCCATCGCTGATTTCGTGGAACGACATGCCAGGAGAGCACCCGTCGCTCGCCCCCTGCCAGCGCCAGAAAAAGTTTCCGGCAGGCTGCGTTACGCAGTAACGAGCTCCGCTGGGCGCGTCGCGGCACTGCGTCACTGTCTTGATATGACCAACCCCGACTCGGTCTTGATATGGGAACCCGATCGGTGGAGGCACGACGACTGGAGGGAACTGGCAGCAGATCCAGCGGTCACTGTCGGACGCAACCCGGGCGGCGGGCCAGTGCACCTAGCGGTGGCCGCTGATCTTCCCGATGCCGATGTTCTCAGATCGCTGATGACGGTGGCCGACGAGGTGGTGGCGCTCGTGCGACCGAGGCAGTTGACCTATCTACTGCAGATCGTCGAGAAGGCCAGACCGCTCAAACTTCCCTC
>JAZFQE010000026.1:0-5283 GCA_036444955.1 Gemmatimonadales bacterium | reverse complement strand
TTGGAAGCGAGCCATCCAATTCTGCGCGGCTGCGACGCCGCTATTCTGAAGTCCAGCCTATCGGAACGCTCCAGTCGGAACTGAGCTTCGACGCGCTCAAATCGCGAGATCGGCCACCTTACCAGGCCAAAACCGCCAAACGCAGTTTCCTCGAACACTGTGGTGAGGTCGGGCTCGAGAAACAGGCCCCGGAGGCGAAACGCGCCGACCCCCCAGTTGAGGCGAGTCCTTTGGTTTAGATAGAGCACGGTCCCGTTAATGTTGTCGAAGGCGTTCCCGAGACCGTTGCCTTGGAAGGATGACACTCCCACGAAAAGCAGGTGGTCGCTCAGCAGATCGGAAAAGAGGAACAACGCTCCCTGGGCATTGCCGACACCCGGAGCGACGACCGCGTCCCCCGCGGCAATGTCGAGACTGAACTTCGCTTCGTACGGTGTCGGATCCGCACGTACGTAGGGTGATTCGTTCAGCTCAGTCCAACTCCAACCCGGCGGATCCAAGTCTTCAGGCAGTGCAATCACGGTTGAGGCATCGAGCGAGTCTCTCTGGGGTGCACCATGGAAGATGGCGTAAGTGAGCCTATGAAAGCCGGTAAACACCAACTCCTCTTCCTGTTCTACCCACTGAGGGTCGAACGCCCCGGTGAGAGTGGTTGTCTCCCTGGTGCCAAAGCCCAGCGAGTCGACGCGATAAATGTCAAACACACCGCCCCGGTCGGAGGAAAAGTAGATGCTACCGTCCTCTGCCCAGCGGGGAGTTTGATCAACCCAGGGACCGTATGTGAGATATCGAGTCTCCAGAGTCGTTAGGTCGAGTACGAACAGGTTCTTGCTTCCACCGGACCCGTAGGCAGTGCGATCTGAGGCGAACACCAATCTCGTCCCGTCGGGGCTGAAACTGGGGTCCAGATCTTCGTACCGATCACTGGTGAGGCGTTCGAGCCTACCCTCCGGAAGCCAAAGCCGGTGAAGGTCCGAATACCCACCCACGGTGAGGCCGGAAAACACAACACTTTGCCCGTCCGGGGCCCACGACGGCGACCGCATGGAAACGAGGTCCTCCGTCTGGTACCGACCCGCCAGCTGTCCGACGCCGAGGTTCCAGAAAAAGAGGGCATCGCGTTCCATGTATTTGCTGGAAAACACTGCTATTCCATCGCGAACATCCAATCGGGACGAGAACGGGTGCAGCGATTCGAACTCGGCAGTACGTTCACCCCTAATCACGACTTGCTGATCGTGCCCCAACCAGTCCATCGAGTAGACGTTCATGTAGCCCGTGCTCGGCGACATGAACAGAAACCGACTTAGGCTATCCCCTGGGCTCCGATAAGCCACCGGCTTGATAGCAAACTCCACGAGGGATGTGGCCGATGCCGAGAGTGGAAGGCGTTCGTTGACGGCGGGAAAATATCTTTGGCGAAAAAAGTGGCGGAACTCCTCGTCGAGTTCCTCCAGCGTTTCTCCGTAAACTCCATGGATGGCATCGGCAAAGTTCCGGTACTTCCAAAGATCTCGGTACAGTACCTGGACACGCCAATCCCCAAACCTTTCTGCCAACCACCGGTGGATCGAACCACCAAGCGGGTAGACAAGGCCCGAGCGCACAAACGTCAACTGCCTCAATGATGGCAATCGACCTTCGATCGTTAGCGATCGCAGGAACATCTCGTCTAGCGTGTCCTCGCCTTCGGACCAGAACTCGGCTAGTCCTTCCGTCCACCACAATGGCAACCTTGCTCTCACGCGACGCGGATGTCGCCTTCGGGTCTCGGACTGGATGCTCAGCTGGAAGAAGTGAACCAGTTCGTGGCGTAGCGTGTGGCGAAACTGTGCGTAGCTGCCGTTAAACGGCAACGCGACACGATTCTTGAGAAATTCGGTGACGCCAAGTATTCCCTCCGGGGGGACGAACGGGAGAATGTTTGTTTGCTCGAAATCAGCGTGCGAGGCGTAAATGATTAGGGGAATCCGTCTGCGTGGAGAATGGCCGAACTTCACCTCCAAGTCACTGAAAGTTTCCTCCACATAAACCAGCGAGAGTCGCGCTAGCTCGTCTTCTTCTGGATAGAAGTAGAGATCTACGTGCTCGCCGCGCAGAACCTGCCACTCGAAGTCTCGGTAGTGGATCTTGTTCTGTCCGAAAACATTAATCTGAGCACCGGCGTTGGCGGCAACCAGCGACGCAAACAGGACGGCTAATAAACTGTGGCGTACCAAGGGTCGACTCGTCTAAGACTTCCGAATCCGTCTGATGCGGACACCTTGCGTGATGTCGTCGAGCACGTTGTAACCTGACTCTACCCTACCGAATACGGTATAGATCCCATCAAGGTGCGGTTGCGCACTGTGTGTAATGAAGAATTGGCTGCTGCCCGTGTCGGGACCCGAAAGCGCCATACCAACGACTCCGCGTTCATACCTCAACGGGTTGATCTCGTCCCGGATGACGAAATCCGGCCCACCCCATCCGTCTCCCCGGGGGTCACCAGATTGGATGACGAAGTTGGGCACCACGCGGTGCCAGGTTATCCCATCGAAAAATCTCCGGTCAATTAGCCGCAGAAAGTTCTGCACGGTGATTGGAGCGTTCGCCGGGAGAAGAACTACCTCCATCCGACCGCGGTCAGTTTCGATGCTGATCTGCGGTTGCACGCCGTCGAACTCGGCTGGCATGACCAAATTGCGGGCGATGTCGCGGTAGTCGCCCATGCTCCGATTAGTCCGCAGGGGTGTTTCAGGTCCCCATCGCCTCGCCGCTTCTGGAAAATCGTCGGCCGCCGCGCGCCGTACCAGATAGTCGTGGGATTGGGGGTTGAGAATGAGAAAACTGCTTGCCACCGTCAATTCGGCCGCTAACCCCAGTTGAGAAATTTTTCCGAGCGCGCGAACGACCGCAATCCGCGCATCGGCGATACTATCCCTTAAGGCAAGCGCGTAAGCGTCAACTAGTAAATCGACATTAGCGGTGTCGGGCATCTCCGCCATGAGGTCTGCCGCGAGTGCACGCACCACGGCATCGGCGTGAAAAATTACGTCGCGAGCTAGTTCCATCGAGTACAGCGAATCGACGCTGATAGCGCCGGCCAGCGCCGCCGCGACAACGCGTCCATCGTCGTCCCGTGTTAGGTGGTGTAGCCAGGCCAGTGCGGTGTCCCCTCCGATTCTTCCCAGCGCTTGCGCCGCGACAAAGCGGTCGGGCCATTCTTCACTCGCGTACCATTCCGCTGCATACTGCAGGGCACCCGAATTGGCTATTGAGCTGAGCCCCAGGAGCGCTTGACGCCTGACCGCGAAGAGTCGGTCATTCAGTCGCTCCTGTAGGACCTCGATTGCTTCTTCACCACCCAGCATTCCCAGAGCCGCAACCGCCTGCACTCGCACGTTCGGGTCGGGGTCCTGCGTGCGATCGATGGCAACCACCGCGAGGTCCGGATCGCGGTAGGTAGCGAGCGCTCGAAGCGCGTTGATCCGCACGTGCGGCTGCACGTCGCCCGCGAGACGCCGAACGCGGCTTGCCAGCGCTCCACGATCTAGCCCCGTCGTGTCGGCGTACGAGGCAGTCAGCGCTCTCACTGCGAGCGACCGTATCTCCGCATCTGCGTCGCCCGTAGCCGCCAGTAGTGCGCCAGCCCCGTCCGGACTCTGCAGCCGACTGAGGGAGTAGATCGAACCCCAGCGGACGTCTCGGTTAGTGTGATCTGCGAATCGACTGAGAAGCTCCGCCGGTGCGTCCACTCCCAGCCGCCATGCGTCAACCAACGCTCGCTTGACCGAGGAGGGCGGATCGTCATCACCGAGACCCGAGTGTCTCCCAAGGAATTCCCGGAAAAACTCCGGTGCTTCGGATCCCCCTATCCGTGCAATCGCCGTGACCGCTTCGGAGTGAACCTCGAGCTGTTCACTGGCGGCTGTATTCAACACCAGCTCCCTGAGCCGGTCGAAACCCGCGAGATCGCCGACCAATCCCAGTGCAAAGGCCGCGTCGCGCTGCACAGCAGAGTCGGCATCCAAGAGGAGTTCCAACAAGAGCGGAGTGGCAGCTGGATTGCGCAACCTGCCCATCGTCAGCGCCGCGTGCCTTCGAACAGAGGGATTCGCGTGGCGGTACGCGTTCTCTACTACGGCCGCATCGTATTCGCGCCGGTCTTCGATCGCCATCAGTTGTGCCAGTTGTTCGACGACGGACTCATCCTGGCCGACTGCGGATGTCGGCCACGCCGCCAGTAGAGCGCTACAAGCGCACAGGATCCGACGTTGGAACCAGCTTCTTCCGAACCGGTGCGGGTATCCTGGTAACTTCGTTCTTCGAGTCGATTGCGATAAGGGAAGTCTCCGCTGTCGCCAGACACCGACTATCATCTATACGCTCTACCCAGTAGCCGAAAACGACTCGCCGGCTGTCGGAATCCCGCACCCACGCGTGGACCCTCAAGAGATCATCGTAACGGGCCGCTGCCCGATACCTGACCCTAGCATCTACGACCGCCAGCCGAACACCGTCCTCTTCACGAATCCTATAAGTAACACCAAGTTGACGCATTAGGTCGGTGCGCGCCACTTCACACCAGACCAGATAGTGGGAATGGTACGCAACCCCCATCTGGTCGGTCTCGGCATATCTAACTCTGAGTTCGACTGGGGTGTGCTTCTCGATCACGAATTGTCACGCCAAATGCCCAAGGCCTTGGCACGATCACGAGCGGAAGGAGTTATGACATAACCACTGCTGTCGGAAAGAAATCCTCCCTTTGCGGCGATAGCCGATACGTCTCTCTCGGTAACGAGCAGATTCGCCTGTTGCTGGCGGGTGGAAGACTTGCTCGTACGGCCAACGACGGCAGCTCTGTCTCCATCTCGCACACCGAACGCGCTAGCCTCGTCAGTATCGATGTGAATCTCGGTGGCGTGTTTGTCGCCAGCGCGAACCAGAACGCCCTCCAACGTTGCCGCGCGGTCGCCACCTCCGAGAACAACCGTAACGCGATCGCCACCGGCCAACCCCAGGCGCTCCGCGTCCTTGGGAGAGAGGTGTATATGGCGTGCCGCAATGATCGCGCCCTGCTTCAGATCAAGCTTACCTGCCGGGCCTTCCAAACCTACCGCCGCGCTCTCCTCGACGGCACCAGAATTTCGAACCGGAGCATCGACTCCCAATTTCCTGCAGTCACTCGCTGAAAGCTCGACCTGCGTTACACTCCGAGTCGGACCCACTATGCGAACCCCGTCAATGGTGCCCCGTGGTCCCACGACCTTCACCTTCTCCGCTGCCGCAAACTGACCC
>JAZFQE010000025.1:0-5745 GCA_036444955.1 Gemmatimonadales bacterium | reverse complement strand
TGGCCCGAGTGGTACACATTCCTCTGGGTGCCGGCCCTCCTGCTCGCTACCCAGCCAGCCCCCAAAGTTCGACTCGTGACTTCCGTCGCTATTGTAGCTGGCTGTGCCTCGGCTTTGTTGACATGGGGAGCCGCAGTGGAAGGTCGACTGGTGCTGGCCGAGCGCGACGCTGCGCGGGCTGATGATCGCACCGACTTACTACAGGCGAGCATGATGGAAACTCTCCTGGATCGAATCTCCGATGTGGAGCTGCCGACCACCGAATCCGACCTGTTTCAGCTCTGGCGAAGCTCGCCGTTTTACCAAGAGGGGTATCCCGGCCTATTGGTCACCTGGGATCCGGACGAATCTGAGGTGGCCCGCCTCGAGATGGCCCGGCTGGACATCACTGATGCTGCCCTGACAGGCGCCATCCGGGCGGCTAGAGATCGGGGAGATGCATCTGTCGAGATTGTCCTGACGGGCGTCGGCGTCCACAGGATTCTTGCCGTCCCCTTTGAGGACGGATCGGTCTTGACTGTAGGGGTTGGGCCGGCTACGAGCCTGATTGAGCCTACATCGGCGGGTTTCTATCTCGGCCCCGGAGGAGCCGCCAGCCCGCCATTTGAGCTTTCGATCTCTGAACCCCGAGCTCGGGTTCCCGAAGCGGACAGGATTTCCTGGACTAGACAGGGCCGGCATGTGCATGGGACCCGTGCACTGGAAAGTACACTGGGCCAACGGAGCCTGCACGCGGAGGTGTCGCTTCGTGGTCTAGGGCAGCTCATGGTGCGCGGTTCTCTCATTGTCCTGCTCGACGTCCTGCTGATTGCAGGTCTCTGGGTCGTGGGAGAGTTTCTCGTAGGTCGCCTGGAAATTCCCCACGGCCTGAAAGGAGCACTGCAAGTTTCATCGTACCGCATGAGGCTCGCCATCGCGCTAGGCGCCTTCTTTGTGTTGCCGACCATCGGATTCGCGGCTTGGACTATCGGGAGGATTGGGTCCGACGCCGAGCGCAATCGTGATCTCCTCACACGCCGCACGCTGCGTGAAGCCAGCCGCCTCCTGGCCGCCGGCGGAAACTCAGGGATACACAAGGCGGATTTGGATTCCGCGAGCACGAGGCTGGGTGCCGACATCGCACTTTATCAGAACGGAGTGTTGGGCCAAACGAGTAACTCGCTTTTCTATCAGATGGGTATCTACAACGCGTTTCTGCCGAGCCGTGTCTTCCAAGACCTGGTAATGGGGGACGAAATCGAGTTCACGGGAGGAGGCGTGATGGCCAGCAGCAGTGCGAGGATAGGCTACCGTCTCCTCGGAGCTGGCGACCGCGGTTCCGCCGTGCTGGCTACGCCTGGTCTGCTCGGCGACCCCGACCTGGGGGGGCAGCAGGAGGACCTGATATTCACCATTTTCCTGGCAACCGTGTTGGGTTTGGGAGCTGCAGCTTGGCTTGCGACGGTAGCGGCCCGGTCGCTCGCCAGGCCGGTGCACGCACTCCAAGGGGCGGCGGCGGCGGTGGGCCGTGGCGAGCCGATAACCCCTTTCGAGCCGAGCCCGCCGGCTGAATTTGTCCCCGTAATGAGCGCTTTTGAGAGGATGGAGCGCGATGTGCGCGAGCATCAGGCGGCTTTGGAGTCAAATTTTCAGTTTACCTCTGCGGTGCTCCAAAACGTTGATACCGCGATCGTGGCTCTCGACGCGCAGATGAACGTCACCGCCCGCAATCGCAGGGCCGAAGAGCTTTTCAGAGTTCCGCTCACGACGGAACTACCCATCAAGAACCAGGTCAGCGAAGAATGGCACGAGCTCACCGATTGGGTCACTCGATTTCTCGCGGGCGATGGAAAAACAGCGTCCCATGAATTCACGGTTGAGTTTCGGAGAATCCTGGCCCGGGTGACGTCTTTCGAGGGTGCGGACGGTGGGTGTGTGGTTGCGCTAGACGATGCAACCGAGCTCGCGAGAGCGGAACGCGTTATCGCTTGGGGCGAGATGGCCCGTCAGGTAGCGCACGAAGTCAAGAATCCCCTTACGCCGATCCGGCTCGGCATCCAGCACCTCAGGCGCTCGCGCAGGGATAAGAAACGCAACTTCGATGAAATTCTCGATCGGACCTCCGATCAGATACTCTCGGAAATAGATCGGCTGGACGCCATCGCGCGAGCGTTCTCGCGCTTTGGCAGTCCGATGACTGTGAGCGAATCGCCGTCGGATGTGAACGTCGTGGAAATCGTCAGAGAAACAGCCGATCTCTATGCGGTTGGAGGAGGACTCGAGGTCGAGCTCGAGGCCGAGGGCCCGCTGATCGCCCTGGCTAGACCCGATGAGCTCAAAGAGGTGCTGGTGAATCTGGTCGAAAACTCGAGGGACGCTGGCGCACAAAAAATAACGGTGTCAGTTAGGTCTCTCAATGATGAACAGGTTGGTATGGTCGTGTCGGACGACGGAGCGGGAATAGATCCCCAGGTGCTGCCCCACATATTTGAGCCTCAGTTCTCGGCTACAACGAGCGGTACTGGGCTCGGCTTAGCAATCTGCAAGCGGTTGGTAGAGTCGTGGGGGGGTGAAATAGGAGCGGCAAGCAGTCCCGGGAAAGGCACGCAGATCTCCATTAGGCTCAAACGCTCTCCAGAAGGCCACACTCATTGAGAGCGGCCCGACGCACTGAGAGCTTCACTGAATCTGTGATCCGCGGCATGACTAGGCTTGCCAACGAGCACAACGCCATCAATCTGGCGCAGGGCTTCCCCGACTTTCCGGCTCCGGATGTCATCAAGCAGGAAGCGATCCGCGCGATCGGTAACGAAATAAATCAATACGCCATAACCTGGGGATCTGCGCGCCTGCGGCGAGCGCTGGCGCAGAAGTCCAAGGACTGGTACGGGATGGACGTGGATCCTGAGACCGATATAACCGTCACGTGTGGCGCTACCGAAGCGATGGCCTCAGTGGTGCTTGCGTTAGTTGACCCCGGCGATGAGGTGATCGTGTTCGAGCCGTTCTACGAGAATTACGGTCCGGATGCAATACTCTGCGGTGCAACTCCGGTGTACGTACCGATGGCGAATGCCGCTCCGCTCGACCTCGACTCGTTGCGGTCCGCTTGTTCCGATCGGACCAAGGCGGTCATAATCAACACGCCCAACAACCCCACCGGGAGAGTTCTTTCGCGGGCGGAGCTCCAAGCGATCTCAGAGCTCTGCCTTGAATACGACGTCTATGCCATCACAGACGAGATCTACGAACACATTTATTACGAGGGGGAGCACATACCGCTGGCCACGCTTCCGGACATGGCTGACCGCACCATCACGATAAGCGGCGCCTCGAAGACGTTCAGCGTCACCGGATGGCGGGTCGGTACCATCATTGCTCCACCGGATTTGACGGATGCCATTCGCAAGGTGCACGACTTCCTCACGGTGGGCGCACCCGCCCCGCTTCAGGAGGGCGTCGCCGCCGCGCTCGAATCGCTTGACGAGTCATACTATCGCAAGTTGGCCCTCGACTACCGCCAGCGGCGCGACACGCTCTTCTCGGGCCTGAAAAAGGCTGGTTTTGGATGCACTAATCCGGAGGGTGCCTACTACATACTGGCCGATTTTTCGGCGTTGAGCGACAAAGATGATACAGAGTTTTCTGCATGGCTGACCGAGGAAATCGGTGTTGCGCCCGTGCCGGGATCGAGTTTCTACAGCCGGTCGGAGGACGGCGGACACCTTGTGAGATTTGCGTTCTGTAAGACCGTGGAAATACTTGAAGAGGCGGTGGCGAGGCTGGATGGGATGTGAGTCGCCGTGTTACGCGGAACCTCCAGTTCCCTCAGGGAGTTTTACAAGGGAGATTACAGTAGATGCGGCAGAACCTAGGAGATCCTAACATCGTATGCTCATCAAGCGAACTGACGACATCTCCGCGTCGGAGATAACGCCTGAATCGGTCTACTTCGACCGCCGTAGATTTTTAGAGGTTGCGGCGGCCGGCGCGGGTGCGTTTCTGGCGGGCTCGACGTTCCCCGGGCTGCTGAACGGGGGGGGGGCGTTGGCCCGGGAGGAGAAAGTGACACCCGAGACGACGAGCTCACGCCTTACGAGTTAATCACCAGCTACAACAACTTCTACGAGTTCGGAACCGGCAAAGAGGATCCGGCACGTAATGCCCGCAACTTCGTCACGAGACCGTGGACGGTGCGGGTGGAAGGGGAGGTCAACAGGCCGGCCGATTATGACCTCGATGACCTGTTGCGGCCGCACGTGCCCGAAGAGCGCATCTATCGGCTGCGGTGCGTGGAAGCTTGGTCGGCCGTAATACCCTGGCTGGGTATTCCTCTCAGGGACATCATCAGCAGGCTCGAACCGACCTCTGAGGCCAGGTTTGTGGAGTTCACCACCCTCTACGATCCAGAGCAGATGCCCGGTCAGCGGAGAGCGGTTCTGCAGTGGCCATACGTGGAAGGGCTCCGGATGGACGAGGCCATGCACCCGCTTACGATCATGGCAGTCGGTCTCTACGGCAGAGAGCTGCCGAATCAAAACGGCGCACCGCTGCGACTTGTTGTGCCGTGGAAGTACGGGTTCAAGAGTGTCAAGTCGATCGTCAGGATGAGATTCACACGCAGCATGCCGGTGACGGCCTGGGCCGATGCAGCTCCCCGCGAGTACGGGTTCTTTGCAAATGTGAACCCGAACGTGGATCATCCGAGATGGAGTCAGGCGCGAGAGCGGCCGTTGGGCAAGTGGAGACGCGTACGCACCCAAATGTTCAACGGTTACGCCGATCAGGTGGCCGGCATGTACGAGGGAATGGATCTGCGGCGGTGGTTCTAGCAACGCGAGCGTTGAGTCAGCAGCAATTAATCTCGCGAGTTGTGAAACCCGCGTTTTTCACGCTCGCCCTGGTCCCGTTCGGGCTGTTGTTGCGGGACGGATTCATGGAGCAGTTGGGTGCCAACCCGGTGGAGGAGATTACCCACCGAACGGGCGACTGGACGCTGTATTTCTTGCTTGCCACGCTCGCGATTACACCGCTCCGCCGCCTAACCGGGCTGAACCAACTGATCAAGATGCGCCGGATGGTCGGGTTGTTCGCGTTCTTCTATGCCTGCCTGCACTTATTCACTTATCTGGTCATAGACCTCTTTTTCTATTTGCCGGAGATCGTTGAAGACATAGTCAAGCGGCCCTATATCACTGTCGGTTTCACAGCGTTCCTGATATTGACTGCGTTGGCAGTTACATCCCCCATTAGAATGGTAAAGAAGCTTGGCGGGAGGACGTGGAACAAGCTTCACCGCCTGATATACGTGGCAGCAGCCCTTGGGATACTCCATTACCTCTGGCTCGTGAAAGCGGACACGAGCCGGCCGATATTGTTTGGGCTCGTGCTGGTGGGCCTCTTGGCCTTTCGCATCAGATTATTGCAGGGGCGAGATATCAAATTGCATGCGAGGAGGCGGGCTGGCCCCATCGTCACAGAAGGTGGGCGTGTAAGATTTGATGAATTTGGGGGGAAGGCGGCGGGGATGTGACCTAGGCGCTCCGTAGCGCTGTAACTCTTGGGGGTACCGATGACCGCTGTCAATCAACTGCCGCGCATTGTTATTCTAGCAACGCTAGCTGTGGCTCATTGGTCGTGCGGCGACAGCGACGGGCCGACCGACACAACGGAGCCCACAGTTGCCTCCGTAACGATCTCCGGAGGCACAAGTTTGACATCGCTAGGAACTCTTCAGCTCACAGCCACTGCGGCGACCAGCTCGGG
>JAZFQE010000024.1:0-6723 GCA_036444955.1 Gemmatimonadales bacterium | reverse complement strand
TTTCCCCGGGCAAGATCCACCCACGGTTGTTGGCCGCTGGTGTTGTCGGATCTCTGATTCCTGACGCGGACGTATTTGGGTTCGAACTCGGCATACCGTACGACCACCTATTTGGTCACCGCGGCATATCTCACTCCCTCCTCTTCGCGGTTCTGTTCTCCCTCTCCACGACCCTGGTCTTTTTTCGAAACGCGCGATGGGCAATGATTCGCGGCCGCATTGTCGTCTTCTTGTTCCTGATCACAGCGTCACACGGACTCTTTGACGCCATGACAAACGGTGGTCTTGGTGTAGCTTTTTTCGCTCCGATCGATGACACGCGATACTTCTTGCCATTTCGCCCGATTCAGGTCTCACCAATAGGCCCCTCTGCCCTTATCAATCCGGGGTTGGTTTCAATCCTCTTTGGTGAGATCATCTGGATCTGGTTTCCTTGCGTCGCAATTGCCGCGGCAACCTACCTTGCTCTCAGATGGATGGAACGGCGGCGGTCGGTGCCGGGTGCGGCCTAACCAATCTCTATGAAGCCGGGTCGGTCTAGGGGATCACTGATCTACCCAACCACGTTGAGTGCTAGACCTCTATCCAGGCTGCTGCTCATCGTGCTGGCCATCGAGCAGGCCCATTCGACTGTGCAGGACGACGCCGGCTCATTCCGCTCCTGCAGGCTCCGCCGGTGATGCTTCGCCGGGTGGCCAGACCAAGTCCCTCGCCTGCTTGTCCGCCCCCTGCGAGGGCCGGGCCGAGTCCAGATCCATCATGGTCTCCAAGCCGCAAGGCTCAGTCTCGTTGGACTCCGTTCCTTCCGACCTCGACACCTTCGACTCGCCGGAACCACGCTACCGCGGAACTGGTTGGACATGCCAACGTCGGTCGCGGTAGCGCAGGTCAGTTCCGGGCGGAGTCTCGACCCAGCACTTTCTACGCCAGGTTCTGGTCTGATCTGGTCGATTGGCGAGGCCGCTAGCCAGGGCCGGCTACGGCCGCTGCCTTTTGTACAGCCTGTTGTTCAAGCGGCGGACATAGAGCCCGAGTCCGATGAAGTACCCGACCGCGAGGAAACTGTACCAATAAGGAAAGACTCGCAGGGCATCGTGGCTCCCAGCTAACAACATGTACGCGTGAAAAACTACGGATCCATCGAGATGGAAGATAAGCAAACCGTAGCCGACTTTGTCCCACAGATTCTCGAAGGGTACGCGGTTGGCAAATACGATGAGTCCCACACCGGCATACCCTCCGATGACAATGACGACCCAATCGATCTCCGTGTTGGGCATCTGTTCGAGCGGAAAGTCATAAATGAGCCGAAGGATGTGGATGATGGTCCCACCGACGTATGGCAGCAGGGCGAGACGAGCAAAGGTCTTGTAGTAGAACGAATACACTGGAAACTGCACTCGACTCAGCGTGGGCCTCGGCTCACTCGGTGCGCGGTCACCGTCCTTGTTGAAGTCGAAGGCGGTGCCCCCAGCCGCGCCACTATCGTCGAATGATAGGAAAGTCGAGTCTGGGCGGGGGGGCGTTTTGGGCTCACGGCGTGGCGTGAAGCCGTCACGGGGGCAGGCAAGGGCTGGCCGGCGTGTGGAGGTGAGGCTCTGGTGGCCATATGCGTATCATCTGTGTGTCGGCGTGTCGGCGTCGCCGGCCCACAGCTGAGTTTCATCCACCGTTAGCTGGCCAATACGCACGTCAAATGTCTGGCGGACAGTTTCGACCTCCGAACCATCCCCCACCAACTCCGTCGATTTTTCCAAATGCCCGCCCAAACCAAGATATTCGCCTCTTTGAAGGCAACTTATGGCTGAGTGGGCCAACTGTAAGTCAACGCGCCCTCGGTACCCTGACACTCAGCTGGGTGCCGGGTCCACGGACAATAGTCGAACTATCATCGATTGCGCTTAGCGTTTCACAGATTCAAGACAAATACAGAATCAGAACGACATCGCCAGTTGTCGAGAGCGACTGCGTAATCACACAAGTCGGTGTCGGCACTTCGGAGCCAAGGACGACCGTGGGAGTCCTATCTGGCTCGGCGGTCACTGTCGGTGACCATGAATTGTCGACTGTTCGCTTCCCAGTCGTGAACTTTTGTAACTATATCGGCAGTTGGCTCTGTGTTCCCCGCGCGGAAGGTGACGTGGTCGGGTATTCCTCCTGGACCGGACGGCTCGAGTTGCAGACTTCGGGTTGGTCAATCATCCTCGACGCCCCTGCGAATTATGCCACAACGTTTGAGGAACTGCGGCGCTCTGGCGGCTATGCAATTACCCATAACGGAGTCATTCGTCGCGTCGATGGCTCGACATTCGCAAACAACGAGGCAGAGCGCCTACTTTCTGCCCTTCGATTGTTTCTCTCTTTTTGCCAAGGCTTCTTTTGCGGACCCGTCCTTGCGCAGGGGCTGGATCCTAAAGATGATCGCGTGTGGTCTGAATGGACGCCGTCTCGCCTTGACCGATGGCATGAAACGCCCACGTGGTTCTCGCACTTAGACGCGCAGGCACAAGCGGTTGCATTTCAAGGATTCTGGGCGAAATGGTGCGATCCGCAATGAAGTGAGGTGCTCCGTCTCGCAGTCTATTGGTATATCCAGGCAATCTCGCGTAGCGGTGGGCTCGAAGGTGCGCTTGTCTTGGGCCAGGTCGCCCTTGAACTTCTAGGATCGGCCTGCTGCGTGGAGCTTAATCCAATTGTCAGTGCTGGTGGTTTCGCTAGACTGCCGGCATCCGACAGAATTCGACTTCTTTTGAGCTTTGCCAAGATCCCACTACGCTTGCCCGTAGAACTGAAGACCCTTTGCGACGTGGCGTGCGCCAACGACTGGGCAGATGGCCCGGAGGCGATAGTCGCGATCAGAAACGCAGTGGTTCACCGAACGGCCACAAAGATCAAGCTGTTATCCGATGTCTCCGGCAGAGCACGATACGACGCTTGGCTATTGACGATTCACTACATCGAACTGTGTATCCTCCACCTGATCCGCTACAACGGGCCAGTGGCCAATCGAATCTCAGCGCAGATGCTGGGTCAGGTTGAGTCGGTTCCTTGGATGCGTGGTGATGTGGCCAGCTAGCAAATCTCTATGAAGCCGGGCCGCCGTCGCGCGGGCGGAGCGCTGCCGGAAACTTGAGGCGGTTCAGAACCCGGGGCTTCAGAATTTGCCGGAAAAGGGATGGGCCACCCCGCCCCGCCTCGACCGTCGCGTGGGGGGCCCCCACCCCCCCTCGACCGCCCCCGCCGACATCGCGCGTCGAATCGCGCGCCAGTTGGTGCCGGTGGCGGCTGCCGAGCCTGATCGCACCGGCCCCGGGTCAGCCAGCTGAGGGGTCGATGATGTGATGATGTGTGACGGCTCAGGCGAGGATGGAGTGGACGCTCTGCCGCCGCCACGCCCCGCCCATCCGCGTGGGCCGTCCCTCCTCGTTCAGGATGCGGGCGATGGCCTCGTACCCTCGGTGACGGCGGCGGGACGCGGCGACCGGCCAGGAGGTCGCCACACTCGGCCCAGCCAATCGTCGATCACCTGTTCGATCAAGGGCTCGAGCCCCTACAGATCGTGGCGCTCCTACGGGCTGACGATTCACTGAGCGCCCCGCTCCGACGCGCCGCGCTGAACCTTGTACTTCGGAGGTGTGACGCGGTCCGACGCGCGAAGCTGCCCACCCAACAGGAGGCGGTGGCGTCTGACAAGCCAGGGCAGAGTTCGTCTGACGAAAAGCAGGACGAGTAGGTCCTTCGGACTTGCAACGCGCACTGACAAAGAAGCGGCTATATAGATAACCGGGCCTTTGGACAACCGACAGCGTAGGCCTTGAAGATCCGGCAAACGGGACGGAGCGGAGCATTACTCCGCTCCTTCCTTTGCTTGCGGCTGGAGCTTCACGGCGGCCGGGAATGCAAACTTTCCGATCTCGTGCCTGCGCGTTATGGGGCACGGGGTGCGCAAAACTCTGGTGCTCTCTTCCCCCCGGATATGGGTGGCCGCAAGGCTGTTGATGAACGTCAAGGCGATACCGAATGTATCCGATTAGCGTATTGAACCTGCCTTTGACGGGACGTTACAATCGTCGCGGTACTAACCAGCAACAAGTGTGGGGACCATCATATGGATCAGGAGCCTTACCAGGGATTCGACATCCCTTCAGAAGAGTTCGCCGACAATCCAGATCCACGAGTCCCGTGTGTTCTGTTGCTCGACGTCTCGTATTCGATGTCTGGACAGCCAATCGCAGAGCTCAACAGTGGTTTGCAGCAGTATCGTGAGGAGCTCTTGACCGACAACCTCGCCGCTCGTCGGGTCGAAGTAGCCTTGTTCACGTTCGGGGGTGAAGTTCGACTGGAGCGGGATTTTGTCACCGCTCGGGGGTTTGATCCTCCCATGCTGAGTCCCAATGGTCACACCCCAATGGCCGAAGCCATCATTCGAGGAATCAAGCACCTGGAAGACCGCAAGGCGACGTACCAGTCTCATGGGATCGCCTACTACCGACCTTGGGTGTTCTTAATTACGGATGGGGCTCCCACCGATCAGGATTCCGATTGGCGTCTCGCGTGTGAAGCGGTGCGACGCGGCGAAGAGGAGAAGAAGTTCACGTTCTTCGCTGTTGGAACCAAGGACGCGGACTTCGACAAACTACGGGAAGTCTCTTCAGCCCGAGCGCCTCTGGGACTCAAGGGTCTCATGTTCCGTGAGCTTTTTCGCTGGTTGTCGAATTCGCAGACGCGCGTATCGCAGTCACAGGTCGGTGAGCACATCGCGCTTCCGCCAGCAACCGGCGAAGGTGGCTGGGCGGCCGTACCAGCTTGATAATGGACGCGTGGCGTATTGCTAGCGCGAGCAGCGTTGGAACGAGCCACGTGGCAGATGAGCGCCCCTGCCAGGACGCTCACTTGGTGGACCTCGTTGAGGATGCCGATGGCAACCAGTTTTTGCTGGTCGCGGTGGCGGATGGCGCCGGTTCTGCTCGCCTATCGCACATTGGTTCTCTGGCAGCATGCACTGGGGCGGTACTCGCCCTGAAGCGTGATATTGCAGCGCTCACGACAGCTGACTCCGCTGTCGACGCGATCCGTAGGTCGTTCGAAGCGGCTTGCTCTGAGGTTGAGGACGCTGCGGAACGAATGGGCGTTAGCTCGCGGGAGATGGCCGCAACGCTACTCCTGGCCGTCGTAGGCCCTGCTCTGTCGGTCTATGGGCAGGTGGGAGATGGAGCGGTAGTCATCGACAACGGGCGGGATCTTCAGCTGGTGCACTGGCAAGAGCAGGAGGCGTTAAACCTTACCGACTTCATAGTCGTTGACAGCCTGAACGCAAGCCTCAAGATAAACCATTTTACCGAGCCCGTCCTTAGATTTGCGTGCATGACGGACGGACTCACACCGCTCGCGCTGGACTACCGGGAAAAGCGACCGCACGAGCCCATGTTGAATCGTCTGTTCTCGGCCTGTGCTGACGCACCTGATCCCGCGAGTTTGAACGAAGACCTTAGACGCTTTCTCGACTCGGCGCAAGTCAACGAACGTACTGACGACGACAAAACCCTCGTTGTGGCAGTTCGGGTGCCGGATCACGATACATGACCACCCTTCGGCGAGCGACTGGCGGTACTGTACAGCTTGGTCGGCAGCTGGCAGAGGGCGGCGAGGGGCGCATTCACTCTGTTTCCCAGGACTCACGAGATCTCGCAAAGATCTATCTAAAGCCAGTCGATGCCGTACGCCATCGCAAGTTGATTGCGATGATCCAAATGCAAACAACCGACCTGCAGAAGGCAGCCGCATGGCCCTTTGACCTGCTGGGTGACAGTCGAGGTCAATGCCTTGGATTCATGATGCCTCGGATCAATGCTCCAGGCGACATTGATCAGTTATCTCACCCAGCCGAACAGCGAACCGCATTCCCAACAGTCGATTATGGCTTTCTTGTTCACGTCAGCATGAATCTTATGCGGGCTGCGTCAACTCTTCATGCTTCGGGTTGCGTGATTGGAGATGTAAACCAAAGTAATGTGCGAGTGCTCAAGGACGGCACGGTGCGATTCATTGACGTCGACTCCTTTCAGATCAAGACGAATGGTGAGGTATTCCCATGTCTGGTCGGCACTCCGATGTACACGCCGCCGGAGCTCCAGGGAACGTCGTTGCGCAATCAGTGCCGGACCACGACACATGACAGCTTCGGCCTCAGCGTTCTGGTGTTTCAGCTTCTCATGTGTGGCCGTCATCCATTCGCAGGAGTGCCCGCAGACAATCGACCGCGGACAATTGAGCAGGCCATAGGTGAAGGTTTGTTTGCCTATTCGGGACAGCGTCCGTCGTTGATTGCGCCGCCTCCCGACACCATGTCCTTAGCGTCTCTTGGCGATCTGGCACCGCTCTTCGAACGCACGTTTACCACCAGACAGCGCCCTTCTGCACATGAGTGGACCCTGGCGCTCGACAGGGTTCGCACTCGTCTGATGGGATGCGATCGGAATCGAAGGCATTGTCGTATCACGAGCGGACCGTGCGCGTTGTGCGCGCTGCCTCGCGATCCGCTGCCCGACGGGACAAGCGTGGGGCCAACGGTTGACCTGGATGGTTTGTCGATCGGACAGTTGATTCGTGAGGCAGGGAGCATTCCCTCATTGCGTCGGGTCGAGGAGCGCTGCCGTCAACCGGAGTTGTCCTACGCAGAGCGCCAGGTTCCGTCGTCGCCACCAACGTCAAACGCCAAGATTG
>JAZFQE010000023.1:0-7328 GCA_036444955.1 Gemmatimonadales bacterium | reverse complement strand
CAGCAGCGTCCTAGGCCGCAGACCCGACTTTGACACTTGCTGCTGACATGATTCTAGATTCTCAAGATAGATCAATAGGTTACGGGTGTTTACCAAAACACCCATGTACGCAGGCTCTCAGGCGACTTGGAGAAGCGGTGGGGGGTTGTTGATCTGCAGTGATTTCAGTCGCTTAGCGGCCCTTGGGCCAGGCTCGGTGACCTGCCAGACGGTGCCGTTGGGGCTCAACAATTGCGCAAGTTTTATCTGCTTCAGATCGTTGCGAAAGTTGCGCCAGGTGTCGCCACAAGCGTGCTCGGCAACGCGTTCGAGCAGCAGCGCGAGCACCGTGAGCGCGACATGGGCGTGAATGCGATGCGGTGCCCAGTGATACACGGGGCGTAGCTTCAGCCCGCTCTTCAGTGAGCGCCATGCCTCCTCCACGCGCTGGAGCTGCTTGTAGCCGAGCGCTATGTCCTCGGCGTTGAGCGTATCGTCGTTGCTGTGCACGACGAACTTGCCATCGAGGCGTGCGAGCGCCTTAATCCTCGCTTGGTCAATGACGGGCTTGCCAGTGCGGGTAAGGCGAATGTAGCGCCCATAACGGCCACTGGCGCGCAGCTCACACACGCGCTTGCTGTGGGTCTTGGTTTGCTGATCTCGCAGACTCTGGATCTCCGCGGCCAGCTCCTCGAGCACGTGCTTGCGATGCTGGCGCTGGCGCTCAGCCTCTTGCGGGTTGTGGCACACCGCGTAGCGACGACGACGCTCGCCATCGCCCACTACCACTTCCTTGACCCGCAGGTTCTCAGCCACCTCCTGGTAGCGCCCGGGACGGTTCACCGCCTTCGTGGCCACCTCTCCCCCCGGATGGACCGGCATGCACACAATGTACTTGCCCCCGCCACGGGCCAAGCGCTTGAGGTTCTTCTCAGACACCATCCCCGCGTCGCCCACAAACACGCAGCGCGTGAGCTGCCAGCCCTTGAGGTCGCGCTTGACCTGCTCCACCGTGGTCACATCGACGGTGTTGCCGGGAAACACCCAGTGGCGCACCGGAAAGCCATCACGCGTCACCGCCAACCCCACCACAATCTGCGGCGCATCATTGCCCCCGTTCCTCGCTTTGCCCCGCTTCCTCGGCGCGCGGTAGCTCTTGTGTCTCGCCGCAACACTGCCGTGTACCTCATCTGCCTCGCCTTCCCCCTCATCCTCCTCGTCCACCTCGAAGTGCAACGAGGTGGTGTCGTAGAAGATGAGCTCAACATCGAGGTTCAACAGATCCGCCATGCGAAAGTACAACGCCTCCTCAATCGCCTCCTTGTTGGCTTCCAGAAAATCCATCGCCCGGTATAAGTGCTGCAGCTGCAGCGCACCGGTGCCTTCAATGCGCACATCCTCAGTCAACCATTGCTCGTAGCAGTACAGCTTCGAGCACGGTGCACAGACCCGATTCGCCACCATCGCGAACAACGCTCGCTCCACCGCGAAGCCAAGCTTGCGTTTGCCGAGCACCTCAGCGATCACCTCCGCAATACCGAGTCGCGCCCACAGCTGCTCGAGCACGTAGAGATCCCCATAGGGCCAAGCGTCGTGCACCCGCCACGCGGGGTTCTCCGCGACGATCTCCTCGGGCGAACAACGTCTAAGGATGCTGCGTGCCAGGCGCCGCAGTCGTTCGGCAACCGCCGGGTCATCGGCACGCCCGCAGCTGTAGACGATGCGGATCGTCGTGTGGCGCTAGACCGGGTCCCAGATGCTCTCGGCGAGCTGGAGGTGAGTGAGGGTGGTCCCGTCAACGCGTCTCTGGCGAGTGTCACGCAGATACATGTACGTGAGTAGACACGCTGACAAGCGCCATTATCAATCCATAACCACTAATCCATGTACGTAGTGGTTTCGGCGATGTCGCTGCCCGATCGCAGCCTAACCCCTTGTTTTTCCGGCCTGTCGCGACAAGCGCTCCTCGAAAATGTACGTGGAACTGTCAAACTCGGGGCAGACCGACGGCGAGCTGGCCGGGTAAAGCCTGTGTTCACAGTAATCCCAACTTTTGTGGAATGAGTCTAGCTGCTGAATGTTAGCCAGATACTGCCTTGAAATGCTAGACCCCCAAGCCGTCTGGATATCCGAATCTAGCCGCAGTCGGGCCGGTTATGTTAACGATATCCATAAGCTCCTGCTCGGAGAAATTCTCATCGTAGTATTTCCGCTCACTCAGCTTCGATACATAACGGTCTCGTATTGGCCGAAACGCATCGGCCGGTAACTGCGCGTGAGTGATGATCTGGTCGAGCGTCGCCGAGGAATTCGAGACCAGGTCCTCATGCCTGACAACGAGTGTGCTGCTAGCGAGCGCCGGATTCATTCGCAGACGGTCAGCGATGAATTGATAAACGGAGGCCCAATAGGTCGCCCAAGCTTGTATGTGGTCGTTGCTCGACCAGAGTCGGCGAATTTTATGTACTAGGTCGGTATCACCAACATTAATACAGATTCGATGATTGCCGAATTCGTAATGACCGATGAGCTGGATCATTTTTGCCGTTCGAGGGTTAGTACGCTCAACCTCTTCGAAGATTCGGTTCTGCCTGAGCATTGATGCAATGTGGTTGACCGGATTGCGGATCATGACCAGGAACCTGGCGTCTGGAAAGACGCGAAGTAGATACTCCGTTCGTGAGACAAGGTAGTTGTTCTTGGCGACGTAACGGCTGCGGCCTTGACCTAGCAAAAGTTTCCGGATGTGGTCTCGGTAGAACGCTTCAAACGCTTCATTTGAAATATGGCCATCCAGTATATGGGAACATTCCTCGTCGTGGAGTCCATCGAAGAATACCATCCACAATGGCTCCTCCACTGCTTCCGGACTGTAGCGCGATACCATGATGCCATCCTTGTGCATGCGTTCAACCGGTGGGGGCACGCGACGGCGCTTCGAAGCCACCCCACCCCACCAGCAGGGTAGGTAGGGCACTGGCGCGTGAATGTACCGGTGCGAGCCGGCATCTGGATGCTGGCTCAACATCTCGAGCACAATCGTTGTTCCGCTGCGAGCAAGCCCACAAATATACACAGGCCGGTCGATGATTGGCCTTTCTGTCCGAGCACGTACCCACCTTGTCTCGAGTGCACTTAGCCAAAGAAAGATCGGAGCCAGGGCATGCGCAGCTCTAGTGATGTAGTACGCCCCCAAGGGGAGCTGAAATCGACCGGTTGCCTCCGGCATGAACAGCTTAGCAAACATCGTGATTCTCAATTTGCACGCTCTGCCGCTTGAAGATAACCAAGCGCGGGAGGTGATGACGCTTGCGTGAAGAACCCCTCATCCAGTGCCTTATCCCACAGTTTGCTCAACGTCCGCCAGTTGTGCGAGCTGGACGTGACATAGACATGTTCCGGCGGCAGCATACTTACGAGCAAAGAGTTGGCAACTTTAAATTTATCCGAGCGCCTCCGAAAGACCAGGACCCTACCTCCCCTTATGCCAGTTGGGCTATGATAGGCGCTATGGCACATCTATCAAAGACCGGTGGGCATCCGACCGTCCCGCACCCTCCGCTGCTAAAATACTATGGGGAAGAGACCGAGCGGCGCGGTTTCGTCGTCGATCTGTTCGACCGCACGGCACACAATTACGATTGGATTAACCGTGCAATGTCATTGGGCGGGGGGCTTCGCTATCGGCGAGCTGCTCTGCGACGAGCCGGCTTCCATTCTGGCATGACGATGCTCGACGTGGCTGTCGGGACCGGGCTATTGGCGCGAGCGGCCCTCGATATCCAGGATGGTGTCGGTTCTGTAGTCGGTGTCGACGTTAGCATCGGCATGCTCGAGACGGCGCGTGAAAGCGTGCCCATCTCGCTGGTACAGGGCTGCGCAGAGCAGCTTCCTTTCAACGACGCCTCGGTCGACTTTCTTACGATGGGCTTCGCCTTACGCCACGTGTCTGATCTAGAAGCGGTTTTCCTGCAGTATCGGCGTGTACTCAAGCCCGGAGGTATTGTGCTGATCCTCGAGCTCACGCGTCCGCCGGTCCGGACTGTTAGATACGCCCTCAGCCGGTTCTATCTGCAACGGATAGTACCGCTGGTCGCCCGACTGGGCCCCGGTGGCGCAGACGCTCAGGTTCTAATGAGGTATTTTTGGGATACCGTGGACAACTGTGTGCCGCCGGAGACGATCCTTCGTGCCCTCAACCGGTGTGGATTCGAACGCGCGAGGCGTAAGGAGATGCTCTCTGGAATTTTCAGCGAGTATGTAACGTCGAAACCCGCCGGCGATTCATAATCCGCCAAGGACCCTCGGTGAGCGGAATTGAGCGGCAAGCGCGGTGCTGACGACGACTACCGCACGACATGTGCCTGTGAATTAGCAACCGTCAGTTAGCAGACAAGTTCACGGTTCGCGAATCCGCTACGATTCATGAACCGATGCTACGACATCTGGAAAAATATGGAAGCCAAGAACAGCTCAGCCGATGACATGTCCGCCGAAGAGGCGCGGCTGCAAGCTCAGAGAATCGCCTTTGGGCCCATCGTCTTTCAAGCAGCAAGATTACTGCGCGATCTCGGAATCTTGAAAGCGCTGCGAGCAGCGCGCTCTGGCCTCACGGTTGAAGAAGTCGTAAATAAGGTCAAGATTTCGCGCTATGGATTACTCGTGTTACTGGAAGCCGGGTTG
Source organism: Gemmatimonadales bacterium (assembly GCA_036444955.1). Lineage (GTDB taxonomy): Bacteria > Gemmatimonadota > Gemmatimonadetes > Gemmatimonadales > GWC2-71-9 > B16T1B5. The sequence continues at coordinate 2,666 of JAZFQE010000023.1, read as the reverse complement.
GCTGCCGGGCTGGTGCTATCTGAGAACAACCGCTACATGTTGACGAAGACTGGTGCCTACGTCCTGAGTGACGAACTGACCCGGATAAATATGAATGTTATGCATCATTGCTGCTTCCAGGCCATGTACTACCCGGAAGAATCGATTCGCGAGCGCAAACCTATCGGCCTTCACAAGATATTCGGGGATTGGGATGCCATTTACCCAGCCCTACCCCAACTTCCCGAGCCGGCACGGACGAGTTGGTTCACTTGGGACCACTACTATTCCGATGCGACATATCCGCAGGCCCTCCCAATCGTCTTCGAGCGCGGCCATCGGACACTCCTCGACCTTGGAGGGAACACCGGGAGATGGGCGCTTCAATGTGTCCGGTATTCGCCGGATGTCTCGGTGACGATCCTCGATCTGCCTGGCCTGGTGGCTCTGGCCCAGCACAGCATTGAAGACCTCGGGTGCCAAGCGCGAGTCTCTACTCACGCCATCGATCTTTTGGACCACTCTCGACCCTTTCCAGAGGGGTTTGATGCCATCTGGATGAGCCAGTTCTTGATGTGCTTCGCGGAAGAAGACGTCCTTAAGCTGCTCGAACGGGCGGCGGCGGCCATGAGCGAGAATGCTACTCTATATATCCTCGATAATTTCTGGGACCGTCAGGCATTCGAGATCGGCACCTATTGCCTGCAGACCCTCTCTCTGTACTTCACGTGTCTGGTCAACGGGTGCAGTCGAATGTACAAGGCCTCCGATATCATGGACATGGTCGATTCGGCTGGTCTGCGGATCGAGCGCGTGATCGATAACCTGGGTATCTGCTCATCACTGATGATCAGTCGCAGGCGCTGACTTTGCAAGGCCAAATATCGCAGCCAGCATTCGTACGCGTGTTACTTCGACCGCCCAGGTTCCCACGCCCGCAGCAGAGGATTGACGCCCTGACGAGCTAGCGTAAGCACGAGTTGCAGGGGCGACGTGTGAGTGTAGTTACTAAAACGCCAGACACGATATATGTACTCAGCAACGAGTAAGACTGCGACAAACAGATAATTGACAATATTCGTAAACAAGGACCACACCTCTAAGGGTGCGTAGAGCGCAAGCAGCACCGACTCGACCACGAAACCGGCGAAGATCCCAGCCCACAACCAGGTGAGACCGCGGGTGTAGGCGCGAAGATCATCGGGAAGATCGCCTCTCATGAGTCGGCTCAAGCGAGAAATAATCGGTTCGCGACCTGGCAGCAATGTTCTGCCGAACACTATTAGCAAGAACACGTTGATTGCTATTGGCGGCAGGAACAATGCGTACGTTGGCCCCCAGTGCAGCGCTATCGCCACTAATGCCGTCAGCACGAAGATTCCTAGCAAAGTCCCGCGCACGGCACGTAAATCGTGCTGGTTATTGCCCCACTGGTTGACTGTGAGGTGTATCAGAATCACCGCGAGCAGTGCACCAAATCCTGCGACTGGGTGTTTCAACATGACAGCCGCATGCACCGCCAAAGGGTACCCTACGGCTACAATTAGTAATCTCACTGATTTTGGGGCCCAGGCGCCTGCTGCCTGACGCGGTTGGCTTCTATATGCCGACTCAGGGCACGCAGAGACGAGAAAATCTGTTTGTTTCTTTCGTCATCCGATCGCAGCTGAAAACCATATTGTTTGGAAATGGCTAAAGCCATTTCCAAAGCGTCAATAGAGTCCAGGCCCAGACCTTCACCGAACAGCGGTGCCTCGGGCTCAATCTCCGATGGACCTATTTCCAGGTTTAAGGTTTCAACGATCAGCTGGGCGACCTCTTCTTCGAGCACCGCTACCTCAGGCATATGTTCCTCCGTTAATGCTTCGGGGACAATGTATTAAGCCCTCCGGCTAAGTTGCCAGTGGTGAATGCTGACCGACCCCGATCAATCAACAGGCTTCTCACCCGTAGCACAGTGCGACCCGGCCAAGGGTGGGGTCCGTGCTCTCAGCTAATTCTATGCCTCACCTCTGCTGCTTGTCGACGAGAATCTGGGCGTCTCTGCAGCATAGCCACTACTCTGGACAAGAAGTGCGTTTGTCTTTTGGCGAACGGGAATCCCATCACGTTATTCCGAAAATGCGCCCTGGTACTGAAGCATAGTCATGTGCTGTCTCGGTAATACTCAGCAACTGTTGAACACTAGGGGTCGCGCCATTTAAGCCGCTTACAATAGCGGAATTCACAACGCAAGACCTGACCCCATTTTCCCATTTTCCGCGCTGCCGACGCGAAAAGGGACCTCACTCGACGCATGCCTACCTACCATCGTCTTTCTGGAGGGTGCGCTCGGCCTTCTCTGCTGCCGACTTTTTGTTCCATTTTGCCATGTATTTTATGCGCTTATCCTCGATGCTCGGTGCATGTTTTGACGCCCACGCACGAGACTTTTCTGTGTTCTCAATAAGTTTGGTTTTCTTGTTCCACTTGAGAAACTCCTTACTGTCCAGTTCATCTTTTCTGATCGGAACTAGCGAAAATCGTGCCTTCCATGCCCCCATTTTGACCTGAACAAGGCCGTAATAGGTCTTACTTGCTTCAAGGTCTGCCATCATGAAACCCGCATTTTCTCCTATGACCATAAACAGATGCTTGCCGGGGCTTACACTGTAGGCAAGTTTCTTCTTCGCTGACAGGATGCCGAT
>JAZFQE010000022.1:0-3142 GCA_036444955.1 Gemmatimonadales bacterium | reverse complement strand
GAGAAAAAAGCGGACATTCAGCCCTAATGCCACACCGATAACCGCGATCGGCAGCTAAGGGTTGCAGTCATTCGCGATTTCTCGGTCTAGACTCGCTCTGATCACCGTTAATGGAGGTTAACGAGCCTCAAATTGGTAGAATTGGCTCCAAGAACAAGACTAGGGGTCTCACATGGCATCCCTGCTGGGGGAGATCAAACGACGAAAGGTATTCCAAGTCGCCGCAGTGTATGCGGTAGTCGCTTGGTTGCTGGTCGAAATCACAGCGACTGTCGAGGAGCCGCTGAGCCTCCCCGGCTGGGCGGATACCTTGGTGATCGTGCTCGTCGTCATCGGGTTCCCACTGGCCTTGATCCTGAGCTGGGTTTTCGACATGACGCCCAGGGGAATAATCCGCACAACTGAGTCTTCCGCGACTAACGAGACCGTTTCAGGGGCGAACGAGAGTGCCCCGCAAGTTCAAGACGAACCGAAGCGAGAGATCCTTCCGAACTCGGTGGCGGTGCTGCCCTTCGAGAACCTGAGCCCCAACGCGGACGATGCCTACTTTGCCGCAGGTATCCATGAAGAACTATTAAACCAGTTGGCGAAGATTCGAGATCTAAGAGTCATCGCTCGCACCTCCGTGATGCAGTATGAGGGCGCCCGACGACCGGTGTCCGAAATAGCCGGCGAGCTGCGGGTTGGCACGCTGATGGAGGGTAGCGTCCGCTACGCAGGTAGCCGGGTGCGGGTCGCGGCCCAACTAATCGATGCGGCGACGGAAGATCACCTGTGGTCGGAGGTCTACGAGCGCGATCTGGCGGACGTCTTCGCCATTCAAGCAGATATCGCCACTCAAATCGCCACGGCGTTGAAAGCGGAGTTTTCCCCGGCCGAGCAACAACGCGTCGAGAGGCCACTGACCAGGTCCCCTGAGGCGCACGCCCGTTACCTACAAGCGATGGCTGCCGTGCAGCAGGGCGGGATCGAATGGGTGATAACTTCGCCAGAGGTACGTACCCGCATTCAGTCTCTCCTGGACGACGCCATTGCGGTTGATCCTGACTTCGCGCTTGCACATGTCCAGCGGGCGCGTGTCCATACGGGTTCTCTTCTCTTCGATATCGGGACCGAGGAGAGTTTCGCGGAGCATCGGGCGGAGCTGGAAAACCTCGCGCTCCAGGATTTGGAGAAAGCGTTAACGCTCGATCCCAATCTGGGAGCGGCGTACGCGGCCCTCGCTCGAATACATCAGTACAATTGGCGCGCTGCGGAAGCCGAGGCGGCCTACGAGCGGGCGATTCAATTGCGTCCAAACGATCCGGAGGTGTTATGCGACGCAGCGATGTTCAAGTCAAGCACGGATCGACTCGAGGAAGCCATTGATCTGGGAAGACGTGCGTTGGCGCTCGACCCCGGGAGCGCTCGCGCCAATATCTGGGTGGCCTTGATCTATCTTACGGCCCACGACTACGCCGCCGCTGAACCCGCTTACCGCAGCGCCGCCGAGCTGGCCCCGACACAGTCTTTTCCACACGCCTGCCTAGCTCTGCTGGAGAGCGCCAGTGGTAATGCCGCCGCCGCGGTGCGCGAAGCAAAAATTGCCGAGCAGTTGCTGGTAGATAACACTAACCCCGCCCATCTCTCCGTCGCCATCTACGTTTACGGGCTCATCGGACTTCGTGAGGACGCAAAGAGACTGTTCGCGCGGTTGGAGCAAACAGCCGCCACACGCCGCGTTGCTGCAGGGGCCAGGGCGCAAGGATATTTGGGGGTGGGCGACAATGAACAAGCGCTCTATTGGCTCAAGCGGGCGGCCGAGACTAGAGAGCCGTATGAAGGATATTTCTCGATACTTGGTCTCAAGGCGAATCAGTTTTCCGATCCCGTACTGGATCAACCCGAGTTTGTAGAAGTGCGCAGCAGGCTGGGGTTCAGGGAGTAAAATCTGTGCTCAAACATGAAAGACGTGTAGCGGGCCGGGATGGACACAGATGACGCGATTCAGTGGCCTAAAGAAGACCCGCGAGCTACGGAATATGCTCATGGATTCCAAGCGCTGGGACGGGTTCAAGTTTCGCGACGGTGACATTGTCATCGACACCTGGGCCAAGTCGGGAACGACCTGGACGCAGCAGATCGTCTCGCAGTTGATATTCGATGGAGCCGAGAATCTCCCGGCGATGGACCTGGCGCCATGGGTCGACATGGTCGTGCTGCCACTCGATGAGATAATCGCAGATCTCGAAGCACAAACACATCGCCGCTTGTTAAAGACGCATCTGCCGGCCGATGCGCTGGATATCTCACCCAAGGCCAAGTACATCTTCCTCGCTCGGGATGGTAAAGACGTCGTCTGGAGCTGGTATGCCCATCTCAAGAATATGACGCCCGGGTTCTTCGACATGATCAACGACGCTCCGGATCGAGTCGGCCCGCCACTCGAGCGACCGAAAGGTGACGTTCGCGAATTCTTTCACGACTGGCTCGACAACGATGGTCTTCATGACTGGTCCTATTGGGCGCATATTCAGTCCTGGTGGGATATCCGTGACCTGCCGAATGTCCACCTCTTCCACTACAACGATCTCAAAGCGGATATGCCAGGGGAGATGCGCCGTATGGCTGATTTTCTGGGAATCGAGATCGACGAGGAGCGTTGGCCTGACATCGTCGAGCACTGCACATTCGACTACATGAAGAAGAACGCTGACACGCTTTCCCCGTTTATCGCGGACCTTTTTAAGGGTGGACTAAAATCCTTCGTCTACAAAGGGACGAACGATCGCTGGCGCGACGTCCTTACGCCAGAGGATCTCCAGAAATACGATGACGTGGCAAATGCGAACCTGACGCCGAACTGCGCTCACTGGCACGCGACGGGCGAGATGTCGAATTAACCGGGATTGTGGGGGGTTGGGCGAATGTCCGCTTTCCTGAAAGCAGACATTCAGAATGTACGTATTGGGGTCGATCTGAATGACCGCTTATGGCCGAAAGCAGACACTCACGGACACATTCTCAGCCCCCAATTCCGCCATCCAGCATTTTCAGGGCTTCTAAGTGTCCGCTTACGACCCAAAGCGGACATTGGAGCCGCTGAAAAAAGCCGCGCCACTGTGCGCAATCGGGCCTCGTCGATTCTGGGGCCCCGAGTTCG
>JAZFQE010000021.1:0-2697 GCA_036444955.1 Gemmatimonadales bacterium | reverse complement strand
GGGCAATGGCATTCGCTTTCGTTCGGGCGAAAGAATTCAGTTCTTTCGCCGATGTCGTAAGCAGCTGATTTCACGGGCCGTGTTCGGCGGAACTGAAGATTCTGCGCATCTTCGCTTGACATCTCAGTTCGCTTCTGGCAGAGTACAATCCGATGAAGTCCGTCGAGACCTTGCCGAGGACCACGTTTAGCGGGCGGCGGTTCACCCGAAAACAACTCGCCCAGGTGCAGGAAACGGTCGAGCGGTTCAACCATCTCAGTCGTAAGGAATTGGCCCGCACGTTGTGTGAGCATCTGAGTTGGACGACGCCCAATGGCAAGTACAAGATCGCGTCGTGTCTGACCCTGCTCGAAGCGCTGCAAGCCCATGGCGTCGTTACGCTTCCCGCCAAGCAGGTAAGAAAGGCACCGATTCGACGGATTCCGACTTTCGCGAAAGAGCCCCCCCATCCCCTGATCGACGATGCGCTCAGTGCCGTTGCGCCGATCCGGCTCGAACCGGTGGAGTCGGGAGAGGATCGGGAGTGCTGGAAGGCCTATCTGCAGACCTACCACTACCTGGGCTACAAGCAGCCGGTGGGAGCCCATCTTGGCTACTTTGTCGTCTCCGAGCCGCGCCACCAGAGGCTCGGCTGTCTGCTGTTTTCCGCATCCGCCGCCTGGGCCCTGGCGCCCCGAGACCGGTGGATCGGCTGGGACAGCAAGCACCGGCAAAAGCTCCTGCATCTGGTCCTGAGCAACAATCGGTTCTTGATCTTTCCGTGGATACACGTCCCCAATCTGGCCAGCCAGGTTCTCTCGCTTGCGACAAAGCAGATCGGCGAGGACTGGGTGCAGGTCTACGGGTATCGACCGGTCCTCATCGAGACATTCGTGGATCCCACTCGCTACGCGGGGACCTGCTATCGGGCTGCCAACTGGCACTTCTTGGGCCAAACACAGGGGCGTGGGCGTCTGCAGCGTGACCATGAATGCCGCAAAAGCAAGAAGGATATCTTCGTCTATCCTCTGCAGCCGGACTGGCAGCGGTGTTTGACCGCTGTTCCGCGTGCCGTCGAACTCAAGAAACGGTACCGCAACGACCTGCAGGCGAGCCGCCAGCCTTCGATCGATGACGCCTTTGTCTCGTTATGGGAAGACGTGGTCCATATTTTCCACGAAGTGGCCGCCCGCTACGACCAGAAGTGGCGCGTGCGTAAGCGAGTCATCGACTCGCTGATCCTCATGCTGCTGATCTTTCGCCTGGTTTCTTCCAAGAACGCGCAAAGCTACGGCACCACCATCGACGACCTTTGGGACAGTTGCCAGAAACTGAAGCTGTCGTTACCGCAAAAAAGCAGCATCGCGCCCTCGTCGTTCTGTGTGGCTCGCCAGAAGCTCGACGAGGCGATTTTCAAGTGTGCCAACCAGAAAATCCTTGCCGCCTATGCTTCTGAGGCCTGCGGCTACACCTGGTTGGGACATCGGCTCTTTGCCGTCGATGGCTCCAAGATCAATCTCCCGCGAAAGTTGCTCGCTTGCGGCTACAAAGCCCCCGGCGACAATGCGAAATACCCGCAGGGGTTGCTCAGCTGCCTCTACCAACTGAAATCTCGACTACCCGTTGATTTCGACCTCGTCGCCCATGGCAACGAGCGGCGGTGCGCGATGCGCCACCTCGAGCTCCTCGAGAAAAACGACGTCGTCGTCTACGACAGGGGCTATTTCTCCTACCTCTTGCTCCATCAGCACTGCAAAACCGGCATCCATGCGATCTTCCGTCTGCAACAAGAGAGTGGCACCGTGATTCGAGAGTTTTTCTCGAGTCCGCAAACACAGACCGATGTCACCATCAATCCGTCCCCACGAACTCGAGCCGCCATCCGCAGGCAGCACCCCGATCTCGATATCGTCGCGCTGAGAATGCGGCTCCTCAAATACGAAGTCGCAGGCAGCACGTTTTGCCTGGGCACCACCCTGGTCGATGCGCATCAGCGCTATCCCCTCCAGGAGTTTATCGATACCTACCATGCCCGATGGGGTATCGAGGAACTCTACAAGGTCAGCAAGCGCATCATCGTCGTCGAGGACTTCCACGCCAAAACCGAGCGTGGAGTGAAGCAAGAACTGTTCGCGCATTTCGTTCTGATCACCATGAACCGCCTGTTCGCCAATCGGGCAGACTCCGAACTCAATCCATCCGAGCCCTCAACTTGCGCAGACCTCCGGGATCCCTCCAGCGGCGCGCCATCCACCGCGACCGCGCCGGGGCGCAAAACCAACTTCAAAAACTGCGTTCACGTCCTCGCACGTAGCCTCGAAGAGCTTCTCCTGCTTCACGTGCGGATGAAAGGCGCTGTCCAACGGGCCTTCCACGCCATCGTCGGCCAACATCAGCGCATCAGACCGAATCGTTCCTACCCGCGCAGATCCATGCGACCCGAGACCAGGTGGCGCCCCAGCAAGGACAAGAAACCACCTCAGAAAGTCATCGCGTCTCCTGCCTCTGCCTGAAGATTGATCCGGAGAATACGCCGAATCCTTAAACGAATAGCGTCGCCCCCTTAAACGAATGCCATTGCCCTCGAAGGGGGGTGGCGTCCAAGTAACATAACGCCGGATTATGCGCAGTAGGCCAACCACGCGCGATGCGGTGAGGCACGGTGCCTTCTGACGGGCGTGGTCGGCCTACTGTTCGCTTCGCCGCATAATCAGCGCT